>CAJMBP010000034.1 GCA_905211675.1 uncultured Oscillospiraceae bacterium | reverse complement strand
GATGATTTACTGCTCGTCAGACCCCGATTCGCTTGACGGACTTATTATAAAAGATTTAAAAACGGTTATAATAGACGGCACCGCGCCTCATACGGTAGAGCCTGTTTACCCCGGCGCTTGTGAAGAAATTATAAATTTAGGCGTTTTTTGGAACGGCGATGCGCTTTATAAAAATGCCGAAAAAATAATATCGGTTACAAATCAAAATAAAAAGCTTCATACCGCCGTAAGCGCATATATTTCTGCCGCGAGCGAACTGGTTTATGATAATTTCAGGCTTTCGCGGCAGTGCGCCGACGGGAAAAAGGTTGAGCGTTTTGCCGAAAATGCGGCTCAAAGGTTCATTCCTAAAAAAGCAAACCGTAAGCCGCGTGAGTGGGTTCGTTTCCTCTGCGGCATTACACCGAGGGGCATTATCGCTTACAGTGACACAGTAGAAAAATTTTATAAAAACATAATCGTAATTGACGACAAATACGGCGGAGTATCAAACACCGTAATGAACACCGTGCGGGAAACGGCGCTGTCACGAGGCTATGAAATAATAACAGTCAAAAATCCGTTTTTACCGTCAAAAATTACCGACCATATACTTATACCCGAACTGTCGCTTGCGTTTGTAAGAGAGTATGAATATATGAGCTTTTCAAAACAGTACCGCCGCATACATTTACGCCGATTTACCGATATAAATGCGGTCCGTGCCGTGCGTAACCGCATTACCTTTAACCGCCGTGCCGCCCGTGAATTACTGCTCGGTGCTGTCAATACGCTGTCAAAGGCAAAAGCCGTGCATGACGAAATAGAAAAGTATTATATTAACGCTATGGACTTCGGCGCTTTGACTCGGTTTGCGGAAGAAAAAGCAAACCAAATTTTAAGCCGCAGTGTAAAGCAATAACAATAAAGCCTCTGCTTTAATAAAGCAGAGGCATATTATTTTGCTATGTATTACAAAAGTTGAATACCCAACTCTTCGCACTTTTTAATTTCTTCTTCGGGCCATACCGAAGCGTGAACTTCGCCAATGTGGGCTTTCTGCAACAGCTGCATGCAAAGTCTTGACTGACCGATACCGCCGCCTATTGTAAAGGGCAATTCGCCATTCATAAGCGACTTGTGGAAGGGCAACTCCAAGCGTTCAAGCTTGCCTTCGGCGGTGAGCTGTTTTACAAGCGACTCCTTGTCTACGCGAATACCCATGCTTGAAAGCTCGAGCGCGGAATCAAGCACACGGTTATATACTATTAAGTCGCCGTTAAGCGCCCAATCGTCATAGTCGGGGGCTCTGCCGTCATGCTTTTCGCCGTTCGAAAGCCTGCCGCCTATTTGCATAACAAATACGGCGCCGTATTCCTTAACAATTTCTGTTTCACGCTCTCTCGGTGAAAGCGAGGGGTATTTGTCAAGCAATTCCTGCGAAGTAATAAATTTGATTTCACGCGGCAGGTAGTTGTCGAGTACGGGGCACTTACGCTCAATAAAATCTGCGGTAAGCAGTACAGCCGAGTAAATTCGTTTTACCGTATCTTGCAAAAATTCTACCGTGCGGTCGCCCTCTGATATAATCTTTTCCCAGTCCCATTGGTCAACATAAAGCGAGTGAACACTGTCACACACCTCGTCGCGTCGAATGGCGTTCATATCGGTGTAAAGACCTGTGTGCATCGAGAAACCGTATTTTCCGAGTGCCGCGCGCTTCCATTTTGCGAGTGAGTGAACAACCTCGACAACCTCGCCCGTTTGTAAAATATCAAACGAAACGGGGCGTTCTACGCCGTTAAGGTCATCGTTTATGCCGTTGCCTCGGCTTACAAAAAGCGGCGCCGACACACGGCGTAAATTTAGAGCGTCGCAAAGGTTTTCTTCAAATCTGTGGCGCAAAGAGCGTATAATATCCTGTGTTTCGAGCACAGTGAGTTTTGATTTATACATAAAAATCACTCCGTATCAAATAAATTTTAAGAAATGCTGCCGACTGTACGGGGGTAAAGAATAACATCGCGTATATTTTGTACGCCCGTAACATACATAATAATTCTTTCAAGGCCTAAACCAAAGCCGCTGTGAGGCACCGAGCCGAACTTGCGAAGTGAAATATAATCGGCGTATTCGTCAAGATTCATATTGCGAATCTTCATAGCTTCAAGCAGTTTGTCAAGGTCGGCTTCACGCTCGCTGCAACCGATGATTTCGCCGACTGTGGGCACAAGCAGGTCGGTTGCGGCAACGGTTTTTCCGTCGGAATTTTGCTTCATATAGAAAGATTTAATTTCTTTCGGGTAGTCGGTAAGGAATACAGGGCGCTTGCAAACCTCTTCGGCGATGTAGCGCTCGTGCTCGGTCATAAGGTCACAGCCCCATTCCACAGGGTACTGAAATTCTTTGCCGCTTGTTTTAAGTGCGTCGATCGCTTCGGTGTAGGTCATAACGGCAAAGTCGTGGCTTACAACATTTTGCAGTTTTTCAATAAGACCTTTTTCAAAGTGGGCGTCAAAGAATTTAAGCTCTTCGGGGCATTTTTGGAGCACGGTGTTGATTATATGCTTTATAAGGGCTTCGGCAATTTCAATAATGTCGGGCAGCTCTGCAAAAGCAACCTCGGGCTCGACATGCCAAAACTCTGCAACATGGCGCGGCGTGTTGCTTTTTTCTGCGCGGAAGGACGGACCGAAGGTATAAATTTTACCGAGCGCCATTGCGGCAACCTCGCCCTCTAACTGACCCGATACCGAAAGTGCCGCGCGGCGACCGAAAAAGTCGGCGGCGTCTGCCTCCTCTTCGGTTTTAAAACCGTGGTCAAACGGAAGGGTGGTTACCTTAAACATTTCACCTGCGCCCTCACAGTCACTTCCTGTGATGAGAGGTGTGTGAACATAGGTGTAGTGGCGGCTTTGAAAAAATTCGTGAATACAAGCCGAAATTACCGAGCGCACGCGAAGCACGGCGTTAAAGGTGTTTGTGCGCACGCGAAGTGCGGGGATAGTGCGTAAATATTCGAGAGTGTGGCGCTTTTTCTGTAAGGGATAATCGGGCGGACAAACGCCTAAAACGGTGATTGATTCTGCGTTAACTTCAACCGAATCTTGCGCTACTACCGATTTTACAACCGTTCCTTCAACCTTAAGTGAGGTGCCAAGCTTCATATACTCCGATATATCGCTTAAAACCGACTTGTCGATTACTATTTGAAGATGTTTCAGCGTTGTGCCGTCGTTAAGCTCTAAAAACGCCATATTTTTAGAATCGCGTGATGTGCGCACCCAACCGCAAACCGTAACCGATTTGCCGACAAAGTCGCCCTTCATAATGTCAATAATGTCGATGTGTTTCATAAACTATCACTCCGTAAATAATTTATACAAAAATAATAAGCGCTATTCATCCTCTGAAAAATCAGGGACGAATAGCGCATTAAATACTATTCGCGGTGCCACCCGTGTTACTGTGCAAGCACAGTCGCTCACAGCAAAAAACTGTTATCGGCTTTAACGTGCCGCACACGGCGCCCCTACTAAGCGGTAAGCCTTTGGGTTTGCAGCTCAAGAGTGTTCTTCGCGGTATGCGTATGGCGGCGTTTACACTGTCTGCCGCTCACTGAGCACCGTTTATACCATTACTTTTCTCTGTCGTAGCTTTTACAATATGTGTAGATTATATCATCACGGTATTAAAATGTCAAGATTTATCAGTCGATTATTTCAATAACCGTGCCGTCGGTAAGCTCTGCGGTGGGTATAAACAGCTTTTCGGTGTTCATAAGGCTGTCGAATACGCCGGTTGCCGCTTTGCCGTTAAGCTTAAAGCTTCGCTTGGCGGAGCCTGTATCGGTGTATTTTACGGTAATCGGATGGCCCTTGACAACAATATTTAAAGACGCGTCGGTTGTAGGCATTGAAGCGGCGGTTTGAATAACAAGCCCGTCAAGTGTGGGGCATACGCCGAAACCAAATTTTATAAGATTTTTTATAAATACAGTTCCGCTGCCTGTGTACCAATCGAAAAATGAATAACCGTCTATGCACCAATCATCGTTTTTAAAGTATGAGTTAGGCATTACAAAGGGCGATTTTGTGCAGTTTTGGTGCGATAAAACCGTGGCAAGAATAAACTGCCGCCAAGCCTCTTCGCTTTCACCTAACAAAAACAGTGCAGACACGGCAAACATTGTTGCGTGAACGTAGGTGCCGGCGTTTTCGTAGGTACCCGCCGTTATGTTTGATATGCGGCCGACGTATTTGTGCATATCTTTCGGGAATGCTTTATCAAATGTCATAATTCCGTAGGTTGAATCAAGACACTTAAACGATTCCATAATACTTTGCTTCATAGAAGGGTCGTTTTTTATCATATCCGAAATCGCCCAGAAGGAGTTTGCGGTACAGCTTGCGCGTGATTTGCCGTCGGGGTCGCACCAAGAACCGATTTTATAAGACATTTTGTCGCCCCAGCCGTGTATTACCCTGCGTTTGCCGTCGGCGTCGGTATCAACCGCATATTTTGCAAGCCCTTTTTTAAGACCGCAGGCGATTTTTTTGTAATATGCAATTTTTTCGGTGTATTTTGCGGTGTGCTCCAATATTTCGCAGATTTCACGGCAGTTTTGGTAAAGCTGAAGAGAAGCCATAACACTGCAGCCGGTGCCGAATTCGCGTGAGGTGTCGGCTGTTCGGCCAAGTCCGTCAAGCGCATCGTTCCAGTCACCGAAAAGCGAATGCAGGCAACCCGTGGTCTCATCGACATTACTGCATAAAAAGTCCATTATTTTAACAATGTGGTCAAGCACGGTATCGACGGTTTTACTTTTGGCAACAACCGCGGTGTTGTTTTGGTTTGCAACAAAGTACCCGCATTTTTCATCAAGTATTGACCAGTCGTCGGTATATGAAAGATAGGTGTGGAGTGTCGTTATAATCCACACGCCTTGATCTATGAATTTGCGAAGGTCAAAATCGGGAACGGTGTCGGGGTCGCTTGATACCGAATACTGACGCGGAGGTCTGCCGTCTTCAAGAATATAGTTCAGCGCGGTTATAAACTGACGGCGGCTGTCGGCGCTCTGCCAAATAAGCGACGATTCGAGCTGTTGCATAACATCGCGCACGCCCATAAACGCACCCGCATAGTTTTTTCCGAGCGCGCAAAGTGAAACCTGCTTTTGAATGTTGCGCACAAACTTGTTCAAAACATTCGGGTTTATATCGCCCTTAAAGTTTGCAAAATTTGTTTTCATATTTTCAAATTTTGCATATTCGGCATTATCGTCCTCGGTTAAGGCCGAGTCGATTTTTTCAAAATCGGGCTTTAAACCGTAAAACGGCTCAAGCTCTTTGAGCGAATGGCGGTAAACCAGCTCATATTCGCGGCGAACAAGGCCGTTGCCGTCGAGCGTGTAGTGTGCGCAGTCGGCGCAAACAGGTGTGTCCGACGAATTTGTCGCGGTGTGCCCGTTTATGAATTCGCCATTTTTAAGACAGGCGGCGTTGTTTATATGACGGCCGGGTGCGCCTAAAACACCCGATTTTGCGGTTGTTAAATACTCTTTGTCGGGGGCTTTGCCGCAGGCGCCGCGCGCAATCAACATGCAATCTTCATAAGACCTAATCATAAAATTACGGTTGTCTGAAATTTTGGCAAAGCGGTTCATAACATCATACGGACCGCCGACATTCCGGTAAAAAAGCCATGCGTCAATGTATGAAAGCATATAAACTTTCTGCGGCTTATCGGTTTTGTTTATCGCCGTATATGCAAGGTGAATATGCTTGTCGCGGCTTACATGAACCCTTACCGCAAATGTAACATTTTCGGTGTCGGCTATATAATAAGCGTATCTGAATGAATAAACAACATAACGCTTAATTTCAAACGGCTCAAAAGCCTGACGGTCACAGTCAAAAACAGAAACGGGGAAAAAGTCGCCGCCTTCGGTTTTTATTCCGCCTACAAATGATATATTTGCATCTTCCGAAAAATTGAGCTCTTTAAAAATTGTAAAGGTAGATTCGTACGCGTCAATGTGTCCGTTGCTTCTTGCCCATAGCACAAGGCCGTCAGCATCATACGGAAACCGCGATATTCCGCTTTCGCGTTCACAGCAAAGAATATCTTTTTCATTAAGATAGAAGGTGTTTTGCGGCAGACTGTTGTCGGCTGTCGCCTTAAAATCGTTTATTTGCTCCATAAGCTTTTTTAACCGATTTTCAAAACTCATAAAATCACGCCTTTTTTTAAATGGTGCTTTAACTTTATCATAAATAAGCGATAATTTCAATACAATTTTACGGTTTACAAATATAAATTACCGCATTATAATTAAGCATAGCAAAATAAAAGGAGTGCGGCTTATGATTTTAGCAGAAAACAGGGTGCCTTTCGGCGATATATTTGTGCCCGAAGCAGATTTTGAAAATTGCGATTCGCAGATATGGTTTATAGCAAAACAGCTTCAATATTATCTTGCCAGAATAACCCTTGCGCCGTTTGAGATAGGCGTAAACAAGGGTGAAAACGCCGACGGAATATACATAAATTCGGATAAATCTTATGCCGACGATGAGTTTTTTATAAATACCGCAGACGGAAAGCTGTTTATTAAAGGCGGAAAGCGCGGCGTAATTTACGGCGGCTTTGAACTGCTTGAAATTGCAGGTTGCCGTTTTTTTGCCTATGACTGCGAAAAAATACCCACAAAAACAAAGCTTGAAATCGATAGTATAAGCAGGCGCGAAAAGCCCGTGTTTGAATTCAGAGATATCGACTATGCGGGAGTGACCCGCTTTCCCAAATTTGCTTCGATGTGCCGAATTAACGGCGCGTTCAGCAATATACCCGAAAATGTAGGCGGTAATATTGCATACGCATTGGGGGCACACAGCTTTTCGCAGCTTGTGCCGCACGAGCTTTACCGTGATACGCACCCCGAATATTATTCGTTTTTTGACGGCAGGCGAATGATCGGCGAAAAAGATCATTGGCAGCTGTGCCTTACAAATCCCGAGCTTATAAACATAGTCGTAGATAATGTTCGTAAAATCTTAAAGGAAAATCCCGACAAGAAGATAATTTCGATTTCTCAAAACGACAATATAAATAACTGTCAGTGCGAAAACTGCCTTAAATCCGACTACGAGGAGGGCTCACCGGTAGGTACACTTATTAAATTTGTAAATAAGGTTGCCGAGATTTTAGAGCCCGAGTTTCCTGATGTCACCTTTGATATACTTGCATACCATTATACAAGGCCTGCTTCACACCTTACAAAAACACGGCATAATGTTTGTGTACGGCTTTGCGCCAGCAACACCTGCTTTGCCCACCCTTATGACAGGTGCGATGACCGCTCTCGCGCACAAAAGCACCCAAGCGGTAGGACCACCGTGTTTATCGAAGACCTAAGGGAATGGAGCAGGGTTTGCAGTAGGCTTTATGTATGGGATTACACCTCTAATTTTCCGCTTTATCCTATGCCGTTTGCCAACTGGCGCGTTTTACAGCCTAATTTACAAATCCTTGCAAAATATAATGTAAAGGGCGTTTTTGAGGAGTCAAACTGCGCCTATAACGGCGGTGTTGATTTTAACGAGCTGCGGGTGTATCTGCTTTCAAAGCTTTTGTGGAATCCCGATTGCGACATTGAAACCCACCGCAAAGAGTTTATGCAGTACTACTACGGTGAAGCGGCTATATATTTACAAGAATATCTTGATATGATATGCGATTATGTAGAGCGTGAAAACTATCACCTGTATATACAGGACATAAAACGCCCGGGCTATTTAAGCGACGAATGGCTTAAAAAATACAATGTGTTGTTTGACAATGCTGAAAACGCAGTGCGCGGAGACGGAATTCGCTTGGCGCGCGTTCAAAAGGCAAGGCTTTCTATCCGCTTTGCAGATATATATTGGAATGAGATTACAGATAAAAACTATAATGCCGAGAAAATAAATGAGTTTTTCAGCGATCTTCGCGCTCATAATATTTCGCGGCTTGACGAGTGGTGCAATATAGAACGCACCTACCGAGCTTGGATAGACGGCAAAAACCGCGGAGTGTATTATACTTCTCCGTGGAGATATGACCGTGAAAGTCTGCTTTAAATAGTTCTTGACTTAATCTGTTGCGTTTGATATAATATGTAATACTGATATAATATTTATTTTTCGGAGGAAATTTGTCTTTATGGACAGCGACAGTAGCGACGATAACGGCGATACTAATAACTTAACTTGTAAATATAAAGGCGTACCTATGCTCTGTTTAGAGCACAGGTATGCCTTTTTGCGTTTAAAAAGGGTTTTGAGCTGAACGGACTGCGGCTTTAAACACACATTTTAAGGAGTAATAATTTCATGACAACATACATTATTATAATGGTAATATGCCTTTTATCTTCGGCGTATTTTTCCGCTACCGAAACGGCGTTTTCGTGTGCAAACAAAACAAGACTCAGGGCTCTTGCCGAAAAGGGCAATAAAAAGGCCGAGCTTGCCGCAAGCCTTGCCGATAAGTACGACAGACTTATATCTACAATACTTATAGGAAATAATATCGTCAACATACTTTTAGCCTCGGTTGCAACACTGCTTTTTGTTGAAAAATTAAAACTGCCGAGCGGAGCTGCGGTATCAACCGCAGTGGTAACGGTTGCGGTTTTGATTTTCGGCGAAATAACGCCCAAAAGCATAGCTAACGATTTTCCCGAAAAGTTTGCAATGTTTTCGGCGCCGTTTATACGCATTTTTATTTGGGTGTTTCTTCCTCTTAACTTTATATTCTCGCTTTGGAAAAAGCTTGTGGGTAAGCTGTTTAAGGTCGAGCAGGAGGATAACTTAACGCAGGAAGAATTTTTGATGATGGTTGAAGAGGCCGAGCACGACGGCGACATCGACACCGACGAGGGCGACCTGCTTCGAAACGCTATTGAATTTTCCGACCTTAAGGCAGAGGACATTTTAACCCACCGCGTTGACCTTGAGGCGTTGCCTTTGGACTCTGCCAAAAAGGAGATTGCGCAAACCTTTGCCGAAACAAGATTTTCGCGCATACCGATTTATGAGGATAACATTGACAATATCATCGGAGTAATACATCAGAAAGATTTTTATGTCGGCAGCGGCATAACTACGGCACCCATAAAAGATATTATTTCTCCCGTTCTTTTTGTTCATCAGTCCGAAAGGGCAGACGATCTGCTGAAAAAGCTTCAAAGAGAAAAATCTCACATGGCGGTTGTTGTTGACGAATACGGCGGAACGCTGGGCATTGTCACTATGGAGGATATTCTCGAACAGCTTGTCGGCGATATATGGGATGAGCACGATGAGGTTGTAGAAGAATTTAAAGAGCTCGATGAGAACACCTTTATTATCGACTGTAATATGAACCTTGACGATTTTTGTGAGGAATTCAATATTGAAACCGAATCCGACAGTGTGTCGGTCGGCGGCTGGGTTGCCGAACAGATTGGCAATATCCCGAATGTAAACGACAGCTTCGTTTTTGAAAATCTTGTAGTTACGGTTACCGAAACAGATTCGCACCGAGCATCTGTAATAAAGGTTGAAAAACACGATTTGTCCGATGAAAATCAGGAAGAAAAGGAATAAAAATGAAGGATAAAAAAACCCCCGACGAAAAAATACAGTTTTCGTTACCGCTTAATCGCAGAACATTAAAATACATAGCCGCAATACTTATTATGGTAGCATTGGCTTATGTGGTTGTGACCGAGCCGCAAAAAATAACCCGTTTTATCTCGTCGGCAATTTCGTTGCTTTCTCCGTTTATAATAGGTCTTTGTGCGGCTTATGTTGTTAACTTACTGCTTAGGCCGCTTGAAAGATTTTGGAATTTCATCTGGAAAAAATTAAAAAATAAAAAGCTTGTTTCAAAATTAAGACGGCCTGTTTGCTTGGCGTTAAGCTTTCTTATAGTCTTCGGAGCGTTTTTTGCCATTGTGTTTATGGTTATACCCGCTTTTAAGGATACGGTTATCTCCTTTGCCGACAAGGTTCCGCAATATGCAAAAACGGTCGAACAGTGGTACAATTCGGCGGTAGAATTTTTTGCACGGTATAATTTTGAGCTTCCCGAAATTACACTCGACATAAATAAGGTTACCGAAATAGCGACAAATGTAATAAGCAGTTACGGCGGAAATGTTATAAATACCACATTTAATTTCACGGCGTCAATAGCGTCTGCCGTTGTTGATTTGGTGTTGGGAACGGTATTTTCAATCTATGTACTGGCGCAAAAGGAAACCTTGGGCCGTCAGGCGAACAAAATCATACGCGCGCTGTTTTGCCCCGACAGAGCCAAAAGAATTATTGATTTTACGGCGCTTACAAACGATATATTTACAAAGTTTGTGACAGGTCAGTTTACCGAAGCGTGCATAATAGGAACGCTGTGTTTTATAGGCATGCTGATATTCGGTATGCCTTACGCGGGAATCATATCGGTGCTAATAGGTTTTACGGCACTTATACCTATTTTCGGCGCGTTTATAGGCACGGGTATAGGAGCGTTCTTAATATTGCTCGAAAACCCGCTGAAAGCCTTTTGGTTTGTAGTGTTTATAATTGTGCTTCAACAGCTTGAGGGCAATTTAATTTATCCACGCGTAGTCGGCAAATCGGTAGGACTTCCGGGCATTTGGGTGCTTACGGCCGTAACAATAGGAGGCGGCCTGTTCGGCGTAGCCGGTATGCTGTTCAGCGTGCCTGTATGCTCGGTATTGTATGTACTGTTCAGAAAATATATAAACAGAAAGACCGAAGAAATCGAAGCTCAACCCGAACAGGTATCGCAGAAAGAACAATCAGAATAAAACACTGTGTGGGCTGTAAAAAAACCGCGTTTTTTTTACAGCCCACATTTAATATTTTTATTCCCAATATTTTCGGTCAAGGCTTCTGAAACGAAGCGCCGCGCCGACATCTTCTTTTTGAATTATATCATTGCCTTTTAGGTCGGCAACCGTTCTTGCAACCTTAAGTATGCGGTCATAAGCACGCGCCGAAAGCCCCATTGCGTCAAAACTGCGGCTTAAATAATTTGAAGCCTCATCGGTCATAATGCAGTGTTTGCGCAACAGCGACGGGGTAAGATGCGCATTGCAGGTAATGCCGGTGCCCTTGTAGCGTTCTATCTGAATAAGGCGCGCCTTGGTAACGCGCTCGCGAATTTGCGCCGAGGTTTCGCCCGCTGTTTTGTCAGAAAGCGATTTGTAATCTACGGGCGGCACTTCGACATGCAGGTCAAGCCTGTCGAGCAGAGGACCCGAAATTCTGTTTAAATATTTATGCACCGAATTTTGAGAGCAGGTGCAGGGCTTGCTCGGGTGCCCGTAATATCCGCACGCGCACGGGTTCATTGCCGCAACTAAAATTATAGAGCTCGGGTATGTAACGGTGCCCGACACGCGCGATACGGTTACGGTGCCGTCTTCAAGCGGTTGCCTGAGCGCTTCCATAGCGTCGCGTTTAAACTCGGGCAGCTCGTCCAAAAACAGCACGCCGTTGTGCGCAAGTGAAATCTCACCCGGCTTGGGTATGGTACCGCCGCCTGTGAGTCCCACCGAGGATATTGTGTGATGCGGCGAACGGAAAGGTCTTGTTGTTACCATCGGATTTGCGCTGTTAAGCGCGCCTGCCACCGAATGTATCTTGGTGGTTTCGATTGATTCGTCAAAGGTCATAGGCGGCAGAATAGTCGGCAGACGCTTTGCAAGCATGCTTTTGCCCGAACCCGGAGGGCCGATAAGCAATATGTTGTGATTGCCTGCGGCGGCAATTTCAAGCGCTTTTTTTGCAGTAATCTGACCCTTAACTTCGCTGAAATCCATTGCCGACAAAACCCCCGAATCGGAGTGTGGCGCGGGCTTTGCGGGCGTCAAAGCGGTAAAGCCCGTCAGGTGGTCTATAAGCTGTTTTATGTCGGATACTCCGTAAACATTTATGCCCTCGACTACGGCGCCCTCGGCGGCATTTTCAAGCGGCACAAAAATGTTGCGAATTCCGCTTTGTCTAGCGGTTATAACCATTGCAAGCACGCCGTTTACGCGGCGCACTTTGCCGTCAAGCGATACCTCGCCCAAAAATGCACAGCTTTCGGTATTGGCTTTTAGTTGATCCGACGCTAAAAGTATCGAAACTAAAATGGGCAGGTCATAAACCGCGCCCTCTTTTTTCTTGTCGGCAGGAGCAAGATTTACCGTTATTCTGCCTGTCGGAAATGTAAATCCGCAGTTTTTTATCGCGGCGCGCACGCGGTCGCGAGATTCTTTTACCGCAGTATCGGGCAGACCCACCACATCAAAGCAGGGCAGACCGCCCGAAACATCCGCCTCGATATTAAGCATATAAGAGTAAATTCCGAAAATTCCTACGCTTTTTACCATAGAAAACATATTCTGAAACCCCATAATAAATTTATTTAACCTATTTTAACATATTTCACACTATATTGCAAAAACTTTAAGCTTAAGTTAACAATTTTTTCTGTTTTAATATATATAATATTTATGAAAAGAGGTTTTAAGAATGAATTTCAGATACAAGCTTATGCAGTTTATGAGCGGTCGTTACGGCGTTGACGGGCTGTTTTATGTGCTGTTTTCGGTATCTGCCGCATTATCTGTGATAAACTGCTTTGTAAGGTCGCTTGTTTTACAGCTTGTTGTATATGCTGTAATGATTTATGCACTGTTTAGAGTCTTTTCAAGAAATTGGGAGGCGCGCAGGCGTGAAAACCGCGTGCTTGCACGGCTGATTTCAAAGATTAAAGAAAAACAGAATATTCACCGCCAACGCAGGGCTGATTGCACACATATATACAAAAAATGCCCCGGTTGCCACGCGGTGCTTCGCCTGCCGCGGCGAAAGGGCAAGCACACCACGGTTTGCCCGAAATGCAATAAAAAATTCAAGGTTTATGTCTTTAAAGCGTAAAAGTTTTGTGTTGACTTTAATTTTACCTTATTTTATAATAACGATTGGTTAGACTGCCTGTTTAACCAATCATTTTTATTTCGGACGGTCGTAATTATGGCAAAAATTAAATTTACAAAAATGCACGGCATAGGTAATGATTATGTATATATAAACTGCTTTGAGCAAAGTGTGAGAAATCCGGCCGAATTGGCGGTTAAAATGTCGCCGCGGCGTTTCAGCGTAGGCGCCGACGGGGTGATTTTAATCTGCCCTTCAAATGTGGCAGATGCCAAAATGCGTATGTTTAACCTTGACGGCAGTGAGGGCAAAATGTGTGGCAACGGTATTCGGTGTGTCGGCAAGTTTATTTATGACAACGGCATAGCGCACAAAAGCAAGCTGACGGTTGAAACCTTAAGCGGCATAAAAACGCTTGAAATCACCGATGTAAACGGCAAAGCGGCGTCGGTTACGGTTGATATGGGCTGCGCCGAGTTTACGCCCGCAAAAATACCCGTGATTTCAGACTGTGATGCGGTTATAGACAAACCGATAATCGTTCAAGGCAAGCAATATAATATAACGGCGGTTTCTATGGGCAATCCGCACGCGGTTGTGTTCTGTGATGAAATCGACAGTCTTAACCTTGAAGCGATAGGTCCCGAATTTGAACATCATAAAATGTTTCCCGAAAGGGTAAACACCGAGTTTATTCGCGTTATAGATGACAGCACACTGCAAATGCGCGTTTGGGAGCGCGGAAGCGGCGAAACCTTTGCCTGTGGCACGGGTGCGTGTGCGGCTGTTGCGGCGGCGGTTGTTAACGGCCATTGCAAGCGTGATACCGAAATTACCGTTCACCTTGCGGGCGGAGATTTGTTTATAACCTATATGTGTGACGGCACTGTGTTTATGCGCGGCGGCGCCGAAAAGGTTTTTGACGGAATATATGAGTATTAAGGGAGCAACACATATGAGAGAAAAAGATTATTCCAAACTTCTTTACAGCGCGGTTATGACACTTGAAAGCGAGGAGGAATGCCGCCGTCTGTTTGAAGATTTATGCACCCCTAAAGAGATTAAATCGTTAGCACAGCGCTTTGCGGTGGCAAAAATGTTGAGCGAGGGTAAGGTTTACAATGACATAGTTGAGCAAACGGGGGCTTCGACCGCAACAATCAGCCGTGTAAGCCGCACCATGAGCGAGGGCAGTAAAACCGTGCTTGAAAGGCTAAAAAATGTATAGTGAATTTGCGTATAGTTATGACATTTTAATGCAGAATGTCGATTATCAAAAGCGTACCGATTATCTTTATTCTCTTTTTGAAAAATTTGACCGCGCGCCTACCCTAATGCTCGATTTAGCCTGCGGCACGGGCGAATTCAGCAATCGGTTTGCAAATAAAGGCGTTTCGGTAATAGGCGTCGATATATCCTACGATATGTTGTCGATAGCGCGTGAAAAATCCGCAGAGCAGCAAAATGACATACTTTATCTTTGTCAGGACGCCGCCGAGTTAGACCTTTACGGCACGGTAGATGGCGCAATATGCTGCCTTGACAGTCTTAATCATATAACCGACTACGGCGATTTTTGCAGTGCGATTGCACGCGTGTCGCTTTTTCTTGAAAAAGACAGGCTTTTTATTTTTGACCTTAATACCGAGTATAAGCACAGCTGCGTTTTGGGCAACAATACCTTTGTGATTGATACAAATGATGTTTACTGCGTGTGGCAGAATGAATATCAAGGCAATAATACAGTTGAGATTAACCTTGATTTTTTTACTCGTGAGGACAATGTTTATCTTCGTACGGGAGAAAGCTTTTGCGAGCGCGCTTACACATCCGCAGAAATTGAAAACGCATTAAATAAAGCGGGGCTTAAAACCGAAGCGATATATGAAGAAATGTCGCAAAACAAGCCTTGTGACACTACACAGCGTGTAGTTTATGTAACCCGAAAAATGTAAAAAGGAAGCTTTATAATGGGAAAACTTATAAGATGTATAACCTCTGACGGCTTGGTTATGGCGACTGCGCTTGACAGCACCGATATTGTGTCGCGCGCCGAGCAGCTCCACAAAACATCGGCTGGCGTAACGGCGGCTTTGGGCAGGCTTATTACCGCAACTTCAATGATGGGCAACGCCCTAAAGGGCGAAAACGATACAATCACCGTAAAAATTGACGGTGACGGCCCCGCGGGTGCGCTTACGGCGGTGGCAGACAGCCGCGGCAATGTGCGCGGCTATGCCGCAAACCCGATTGTAGAAATACCGTTAAAAGCAAACGGCAAGCTTGACGTTTGCGGCGCAGTAGGCACACAGGGCACGCTTTTGGTAATAAAAGATTTAGGGTTAAAAGAGCCGTATAACGGTTCGGTTCCGCTGATGACCGGCGAAATCGCCGAGGATATAGCGTCATACTATGCCGTAAGCGAACAAATACCCACAGTGTGCGCGCTGGGTGTGCTTATTGATACCGACCTTACCGTGCGCGCCGCAGGCGGATATATTATTCAGCTGTTACCCGCCGCTCACGGCTATGAAGAGGTTATATCAAAGCTTGAAAATAATATTAAGTCTATAAAACCCATTACCGCCTTTCTTGATGAGGGCAAAAGCATTGAACAGATTGTAAGGCTTGCCCTTGCGGGCTTTGAGGTCGAGATTCTTGAGGAGCAGGAGGTCGAATACAAATGCAACTGTTCAAGAGAAAGATTTGAAAAAGCCCTTAAAAGTTTAAATAAAAAAGAGCTTGACGAGATGGCAGAGGAAATGGAAAAAGCCGAAACCGTGTGCCGTTTTTGCAACAGTGTTTACACCTTTACACGCGACGAGCTCAAAAGCTTTGCAAAAAATAAAAAAAATTAAAAAAATGCTTGACATTGTAAAATCATTATGATATTATAATATCCGTCGCCGGTGAGTTGCGATTAACAGAGCCAGCGCTTCGTGGGAGCATAGCTCAGCTGGGAGAGCATCTGCCTTACAAGCAGAGGGTCATAGGTTCGAGCCC
>CAJMBP010000033.1 GCA_905211675.1 uncultured Oscillospiraceae bacterium | reverse complement strand
CGGCCCACGGTGTGCCGCAGGCAACGGGGTGATTAGTTGCGTTTATTATAGGCTTGTCACCGTTAATAAACCTTACGCCGTCGCCTAAATATTTTTTCCACAAGCTTATATGCGTAGTCTTGCCTGTGCCGCTCGGCGCCGTAAATAAATAGGCATTTCCGCCGTGTTCTATTGCCGCCCCATGAAAAACAAACCGCTTAAAAAGTGGCAGTTGTTCTGCAATATTACGGTATATGCAAAGGCTTTCGCAAACCTCAATCGGTGCCGTAGGCACCGATTTTTTTTCGTTTAAAACCGATAATTCATCGGTCTTTGCCGTTATATCGGGCGTGTCAAAATCAAAAAGATAATTTTTACAAAATTCAGGCATATAATTGTAGCAGTGCTCTATTCTGATTTTAAGCCCCGAAAGCAAAACATCAATTTTTGACATGTACGGCTCCCCTTACTCTGCAAACCGTACTTCACAGCCCAAATTCTGCTGACATTCCTTAAGCCCTTTTGATACCTGCTGCTTTGTCCGTTCAAAAGATGCCTTTGCCGCTGACAGCGTTGCGGCGTCAAAACCGTAATTTTCTGCCATAGATGCGGTTTCCAACGGATACACCGTGTACTGATAACCGCTTCCGCCGCGGTATTTATTAACCCATGTCGGTATAACATCGACACCTGTAAGCGCCACATTACCGTCGGCATACTTTTCGAAGGTGTAATAGAACAGCACACCGTCTTCGGTGTGTCCCGTTGTGCATTCGGGGTTCATAAGCTCTTTTCGCTGATTGGAAACGGCATTGCCCATAGAGTATATGCAAACCGTAGTATTCTGGCTGTCTTCGGAATGTATAAGCTCTATCGGCTGAATAACATGAGGATGACTGCCTACAATTACATCAACCCCCATATTGCACAGCTTTTGCGCTATTGATTTTTGCCATGTGTTGTTTGAAAGCTGATACTCCTCGCCCCAGTGCATATAAAAAACAACTGCGTCGGCACCGTCATTTTTCATTTTTTCAACCACTGACTGTGCCTCGGTGTAAAACTCGTTAATTCGGTCATAGTTGAAGGAATTGATAAGCCCTGCCGCTTCGGCTTTTACAATGTTGCCGTTAATAGATTTTTGACCTGCGGCAGAAGTATTTTCAAAGGTATATGCCGTCATACCTATTTTAATTCCGTTTACATTCTTTACGGTATATACAGGGTCGGCATCGGTCTCTTTTGTGCCTATGAAATCTATATTTTTTGCTTTTAACTGCGCGGCTGTACGCTTTAAGCCGAAAAGACCTGTATCGTAGCAGTGGTTGTTGGCAGTTGTTAAAAAGCCGATTCCGCTGTTTTTGACAACATCAAGCAGACAGTCGGGCGAATTAAACGCGGGATAACCCGAATATGCTCCCGATTCCCTACCGCCTAAAGTCACCTCTAAATTTGCCGTTGCTAAATCGGCAGATTTAAAATAAGTCTCGGCATATTTGAAAAATGCCGAAAAATCATAGTTTCCGTCGGATGTTTTTGCGCCGTCAAGAACCGTGCTGTGCAAAATAATGTCACCCGTATTTACAACGGTTGCCGTAGCGACGGTTTTGTTGGGGTCAACCGTTTCGTCAGGCTTAACATTTTCAGACTGCGAGGTGATTTCGGAGCCGTTCTGATTTTTATCGCCCGAGTTTGCGTTTTTTATTATGGTATTAACCGCAAAGCATAACGCCGCTATGCACACCGCCAACACGGCTACCGTTACCGACAAAAAAATTCTTCGGCGTATTATGGCTTTTTGTCTTTTGGTTTTTTCTTTCATTTTCATCACCCTACATAAACAAGCATAAAAGCAACGGTAAAAATACCGCCGGAATAATATTCATAACCTTAATATTTGTAATTTTTAACATATTAAGTGCGAGCGCAATTATAAGCAGCGAGCCTATTACCGAAATATGCGCCACAACATAGGCGGTGAGTATAGGCTCAACAACACTTGCAAGCAGGGTAAGCACACCCTCTATAAACAATACTGCGAAAGCAGACAGCATTACGCCCAAGCCCAACGACGACGCCATAACAGCGGCCGAAATGCAGTCAATAACCGATTTTGAATAAAGGGTTGCGTTATCGCCCGAAATGCCCGAATCTATAGAACCGACAACCGTCATAGCGCCTACGCAAAAAAGCAATGTAGCGCCCACAAAGCCCTCGGCTATTTTGCCGCTTTCACCGCCCGACTTAAATTTGCCCTCAATTTTATTTGCGAGCTTATTAAGCAGTCCGTCAAGGTTTAAAGCCTGTCCTATGACAGCGCCTAAAGCCATGGAAATTATTATAATAAGAACACTTATATCAGCCTCAAAAACTCCTGTAACGCCAATATATAAAACGCACAAGGCGACGGCCGCTATCAAGGTTTTTTGAATTTTTTCGGGTATTCCCCGTTTAAGCAGCATGCCTACGCCGCTGCCTAATATAACAAGAATAAAGTTTACAAACGCCCCGCTTGTAAAAATTTTAAGCATATAATCACCGTCCAAGTAAGGACAAAACAAATTTGACCTATTTTACATAATACAATAAATTTACAAAAAAATCAACAATTCACTTGTATTTACAAGGTATTTATTGTAAAATATATCATAAAGGAGGAATTACCGATGCCAACTTCTGACACAATGAAGATAGAAACCAAGCGTAAAAATTTATTTTTGCGTGTTTCAAAGGGTCACTTTGCAACAAGCAACAGCCATAGCAACTATTACATTGATGTTGCGGCTCAAAAATCTCGCCTTTCGGAAGCTAAGGCGGTAGCCGATGAGCTTTGCAACTATTACCGCCACAGCACTATCATCGACACCATACTTTGTCTTGACGGTATGGAAGTTGTCGGCACCTGCCTTGCCGACAGACTTACCGCTACGGAATATATAAATATGAACGCTCATCAGACTATTTATGTTGTAACGCCCGAGTCGGTAAATTCAAGTCAGTTTCTGTTCCGTGACAATATTGTACCTATGATACAGGGCAAACAGGTGCTTGTTCTTGCGGTATCAGTTGCAACCGGCCGTACAGTCGAGGCGGCTGTTGAAGCCGTTAAATATTACGGCGGCAAGGTTGCGGGAATTGCGTCTATATTTGCAACAAGCCACGAATGCGCGGGAATTACCGTAAACTCGGTATTTGACCCCAAAGATTTACCCGACTATCAAAACTATGCGCCAAGCGATTGCCCATTATGCAAAAGCGGCAAAAAAATCGACGCGCTTATTAACTGTCACGGTTATTCAAAACTTTAATTATACACAAAGGATACACAAAGGAGTAAAAAATGAGCAGATTAGAAGAAGCAAAAAAGCAGTACGCAAGACTCGGCGTTGATGTTGACGCCGCAATCGAAACCTTGAAAAAGCAACCCGTATCTCTGCATTGCTGGCAGGGTGACGATGTTAAGGGCTTTGACCAAGACGGCCCGCTTACCGGCGGTATTCAGACCACCGGCAACTACCCCGGCAAAGCACGCACCCCCGAAGAGCTTATGGCAGATATGGATATGGTAATATCGCTTTGCCCCGGTATGAAAAAGATAAATGTTCATGCATGCTATGCCATTTTTGAAGACGGCGAATTTGTTGACCGCGACAAATTAGAGCCCAAGCATTTTCAAAAATGGGTTGATTTTGCAAAAAAGCACGGTATGGGACTTGACTTTAACCCCACATTCTTTTCACACCCCATGGCAGACAGCGGGCTTACACTTTCAAGCCCTGACGAAAAAATCCGAAATTTCTGGATTGAGCACGGCAAGGCGTGCGTTCGTATTTCACAGTATTTTGCAGAACAAACAGGCGTGCCCTGTGTTATGAATATTTGGACGGGCGACGGTCTTAAGGATATTCCCGCCGACAGAATGGGCCCGCGCGTAAGGTACAAAGAGTCAATCGAGGCTATTCTTTCGGAGCCGTTTGACAAGTCTCTTGTTAAGCCCTGCGTTGAGTCGAAGGTATTTGGCATAGGCGTAGAGGCCTACACCGTAGGCTCCGCCGAATTTTCGCTTACCTTTGCCGCCACACACGACGGTTGTCTGCCGCTTATGGATAACGGTCACTACCATCCGACCGAGGTTGTATCGGACAAGATACCTGCCTTGCTTGCGTTCTTCCCTGAAATTGCATTACATATTACACGCCCCATTCGTTGGGATTCCGACCATGTAGTGCTTTTTGACGATGAAACACGCGAAATGGCAAAGGAGATTGTTCGTTGCAACGCCTTTGACCGCGTTTATATGGCGCTTGACTACTTTGACGCAAGCATTAACCGTATCGCCGCTTGGACGGTAGGACTCAGAAGCTGGCAAAAGGCCCTGCTTATGGCTATGCTTACCCCAAATTCCGCACTTAAAGATTTGCAGGACAAGGGTGAATTTACCGAGCTTATGGTAAGAAGCGAAGAGGTAAAAACATTACCGTTTGGCGACATTTGGAATTACTACTGCGAATGCTGCGGTGTGCCCAAAGACGGCGAGTGGTTTGAAAAGGTTAAGGAATACGAAAAAACCGTACTTTCAAAGCGTGTTTAATTAAAACATCTGTAAAATAAAAAATTCCCGACAATGTCGGGAATTTTTTATTTTACCTTATTGAATTTCAGTTGCCTAATTTTCTTTTTGTGTTGTATTCTCCGAGTTTTTTAACAATAAACACTGCGAGCAGACCGTCGATTACACCGAGTGCGGCACCTGCTAAAACATCGGTGGGATAGTGCATATAAAGGTACATTCTTGAAAAAGCCGTCAGAACCGCAATCACTATTGCCACCGTGCCCCATTTTTTATTGTTTGCAAAAATGGCTACCGCACTTTCTGTAGCACAGCGCGCATGCCCCGACGGAAAAGAATAGCTTGAAAGCTTTTTAATAATAACATTGGCATCTGCGTTCACTACATACGGACGCGGGCGGGCAAATATGTTTTTTAAAATCAGATTTCCGAACACTTCGCCTAAAATAAGCGCCACTCCAAGACATATACCCGTTTTTCGCGTCTTTTTAAAGCATAAAAGAACAACTGTCAGTATTATCCAAAAAATACCGCTGTTTGAAAGAGATGTTATTGCAATAAAAAAATAATCAAGAAATTTGCAAGAAAAGGTTTCTTGTATGAAGTTAAGTATTCCGATTTCAAATTCGTTCATAGCTTAACCTATTATTTAAAAAACAACGGCAGTTTTTCAAGGTATATAATGTCGTCACGGTCGGCGGCGTCGCCCTCTGCCAAAAATGAGCATGCCGCAACCTCCAAACCGCCCGCCTGCTTTACAAGCTCACGCACTGCTGCAAGCGATTCGCCCGTGCTTATAACATCATCGATAATAAGCACGCGTTTGCCTTTAAGCTGATTTACCTCGGTTTCACCGAGATAAAGATGCTGTTCTTTTTGGGTTGTAATAGAAGTAACCTTAACCTCAAGAGGATTTCTCATATAAACCTTAACGCCCTTGCGCGCGATTATGTAAGGCTTGCCGCTTTGACGAGCCATTTCATAAGCCATAGGAATGGACTTGGCTTCGGGTGTTATTATTACATCAAATTCAGGCACCTTTTTAAGCAGCTCTTTACAGCCTGCTATGGTGAGTTCGACATCACCGAAAATTATAAATGCCGCAATATCAAGCTTATCGCTTACGGGGAATTTTTCTAAATTTCGTTCAAGCCCTGCGATTTTCATAGTATAGTATTCAGACATAACAATTTCTCCTATTCACTTATTAAATCAGCCCGGAGGCCACTGCAAATATCTGCGTGCAAGCAGATGAAAATGTAAATGCCCCACCGTTTGCCCGCCGTCTTTGCCACAGTTTGTTACCACGCGAAAACCGTTTTCAAGATTTTCCTGCTTTGCTATTTCGGCAATCGCTTCATAAATTTTTGCAACATAAACGCTGTTATCCGAAGTGATTTCAGCAGCCGAGGCAATATGCTTTTTAGGCACTACAACGGCGTGAAACGGAGCCTGCGGGTCAATGTCTGCAAAAGCGTAAACGCTTTCATCTTCATAAATTTTGGTACTGGGTATTTCGCCGGCAATTATTTTACAAAATAAGCAATCTTTCATTTTATTTCACCATACCCGAAACAATGTCGCAAACCGCGTCAAGCGCTGTCTGCGCCTTTTCAATCTCTTTACCGCCTGCCATCGCGCTGTCAGGCTTACCGCCGCCGTTACCGCCGGCAATCTGCGCTACTGCCTTTACTATATTCCCTGCGTGAGCACCGCGCGCTAAAGCCGCCTTGCCTACGCCTGCGCAAAATGTAAGTTTTTCACCGTTGACTGACGCTAACACTGCAACGGCATTTTCATTTTCTGCCTTTAAGGTGTCAATCATTTTGCGAAGCTCATCAGGTGCTGTGCCGTCAAGCTTTGCAACGGCAACCTTAACGCCGTTTATATCTGCGGCAGATGACATTATATCGGTTAATTTGCCCGACGCTAATTTTGCTTCAAGTGATTCAATCTTCTTTGAATCTTCCTTCATTTGTTTTACGGTAGCCGCCGCCTTTACGGCAACATCTTCTATATTGCCGGTTTTAAGAGTAGCCGCCGTATCAACAAGAAGTGATTTATAGTGATTTATAAGATTTACTACATTAAAGCCCGTATATGCTTCGATTCGGCGTGTGCCTGCCGCAATACCGCTTTCGGATATTATTCTGAAAAGTCCGATTTTGCCTGTGTTGTCAACATGCGTACCGCCGCAAAGCTCGGTTGAAAAATCGCCCGCTTTTACAACACGAACAATATCGCCGTACTTTTCGCCGAAAAGTGCCATCGCGCCCAAAGCCTTTGCCTTGTCGATCGGCATTTCACTGTTTTCAACGGTTATGCCGCTTAAAATTGCGGTGTTAACAAGTTCTTCAACCCTTTTAAGTTCGTCGGCCGTTAAAGCCGAAAAATGTGTAAAGTCGAAACGAACAGACCTTTCATTTACAAGCTGACCTGCCTGCTCAACATGTGTGCCGAGCACCTGTCGCAAAGCTGCCTGCAAAAGATGTGCCGCGGTGTGATTACGGCGTATGGCGTCACGGCGTGCAACATCAATCTTTGCTTCAACCCTGTCGCCTACGGCAATTTCACCCGTAACAGTACCGATGTGCGTAAATATGCCGTCTGCCGTTTTCTTTGTGTCGGCAACCTTGAAACCGCCTATTACACCGCTGTCGCCTACCTGACCGCCGCTTTCTGCGTAGAAAACGGTCTTATTAAGAACGACAATAGCCTTTTGACCGGGCATTGCACTTGAAACATGTTCTCCCTCAACCACAATGTCAACAACGGTGGCAGTACATTCGTTTTGCAAATAGCCTAAAAATTCGGTAGCCGAAATATCGTCAAAGTTAATGCCGTCACTGCTCCAGCTTTCGCCGTCACTTGCTTTGCGTGCATTGCGCGCCTTTTCACGCTGCTGTTGCATAAGAGTGTTAAAGCCTTTCTCATCAACGGTCATTCCCTTTTCGGCTAAAATTTCGCGTGTAAGGTCAAGCGGAAAGCCGTAGGTATCATAAAGGCGGAATGCGTCGGCACCCGAAAGTACGCCGCCGTTCGCGGTAAGCTCGCCGAGTATTCCGAGACCTTGGTCGATAGTTTTAGAAAAGCTCGCTTCTTCGTTGGCAATAACCTTTTTAATAAGCTCTTGCTTTTCGACAAGCTCGGGGTAAGCAGCTGCATTTTCTTTTATTACTGCCTCAACCATTTTAACTAAAAACGCACTGTTAATACCTATGAGTCTGCCATGGCGCGCGGCGCGGCGAATCAGACGGCGAAGCACATAACCTCTGCCCTCATTAGACGGGATAATGCCGTCGCTTATCATAAATGTAGATGCACGGGCGTGGTCGGTAATAGCACGGATAGAAACATCTATCTTGTGGTCTGCGCCGTATTTTTTACCCGAAATTTCACAAACCTTGTCGAGTATATTGCGTATAGTATCAACCTCGAACATATTGTCAACCCCCTGCATTACGCAGGCAAGCCGTTCAAGACCCATACCCGTGTCAATATTTTTATGTTCAAGCTCGGTGTATGTTCCGTCACCCATATTGTTAAACTGCGAGAAAACATTGTTCCAGATTTCCATATATCTGTCACATTCGCAACCCGGCTTACAATCCGGAGAACCGCAGCCGTATTTTTCGCCGCGGTCAAAATAAATTTCACTGCAAGGTCCGCAGGGGCCTGTGCCGTGCTCCCAGAAGTTATCCTCTTTTCCGAGCTTTACAATGCGCTCTTCCGGCACGCCTATAACATCGCGCCATATAGCGTAGGCCTCGTCGTCCTCTTCATAAACAGAGGGCCAAAGCAAATCTTCGGGTATTTCGAGCTCTTTTGTCAAAAATTCCCATGCCCACGGAATAGCCTCTTTTTTAAAATAGTCGCCGAATGAAAAATTTCCGAGCATTTCAAAATATGTGCCGTGGCGCGCGGTTATTCCCACGCGCTCAAGGTCGGGTGTGCGAATACACTTTTGGCAGGTGGTAACGCGGTTACGCGGGGGCGTTACCTCGCCGGTAAAATATTTTTTCATAGGCGCCATACCCGAGTTTATAAGCAACAAGGATTTGTCGTTATTAGGCACTAAAGAAAAACTGCCGAGCCGCAGATGACCCTTTGACTCAAAAAATGACAAATACCTTTCACGAAGTTCGTTAAGCGACATCCATTTCATAATTTTTACTTCCTTAAATCTAAGTTGTATGCTGTTTTTAAAAACCGATTTTAACGACTTTAATAAACAAAAATCAATATAAACATACTAAGTAATTATATACCGACTGCTACATTTTGTCAATAATTCTATAAGTCAAAAAATATTTAAGATTAAAAGTTTTTAGTGACTTTTGACCGGTTGTATGTTAGTATGTTTTCGGTGATGGATATGTTTTATATGACGACCTCCAATATTCCGGTGGGTGTGGGCTTCGGCGCATACGGTTTAGTTCATTTTATTTGGCTTGGAATTTTAGTGATTTCATGCTCGGCGGCCGTAATTATTTACAGAAGGCTTAATACCGAAAAACGCAACATTATGCGTATTACGGTTGCCGCAATGATAGTTCTTAATGAGATTATTAAAAATATCATGCTCATTATTACACATCAGTTTGAATACGGTCATCTTCCGTTTCATCTTTGCGGCATAAACATATTAGCAATTGCATTTCACGCTTTCAAACGAACTAAAACCGTTGATAATTTTTTATATTTGTTTTCAATAGTAGGAGCTATGCTTGCGTTGCTCTTCCCGAATTGGGCAATACTTCCCGCTTGGAATTTTATGTGCCTTCACAGCTTTACCATACATATTCTTTTGGTTTTATACCCTGTAATGCTTGTGGGCAGCGGTGATATAAAGCCCGATATAAGGTTTGTTCCAAAATGTATGCTTATGCTTATTGCATTTGCTGTGCCGGCATATATTTTGAATAGGCTTTGGGATACAAACTTTATGTTTTTAATGGAACCCGACAAGGGAAATCCTCTCGAGCTTTTTAAAAATTTGTTGGGCAGTCATTTGTGGGCGTTTCCCATTCTTTTACCCGTAGTTGTGCTTGTGATGTATCTTCCGCCTATAATTTACAATAAAATCAAAAGCAGAAAAGAATGTGAAAAGGAAAAGGTAAAAGCATAATAAAAGCTGTGCCGTAAAAACTTGCGTTTTTACGGCACATTTTGATCTTAAATCACACTTAAACTATATTTATTTGACAGCATTTCGTAACCTTATGTTAAAACAGTCTGTTATACACAATGTCGATTATTTGGTCAAAAACGCCGTTGTCATACCCCGACGGCCCCGGGGCGTCGGTCAGCAGTGCCATTATGTATGGCGAACCGTCTTTCCAGACAATTCCCGCGTCGCTGTAAGACATCCAATCACCCTTGCTGTTACTGCCCTGCTTGTGCGAATATTCCGCCCCGTCGGGCGACGAGGTTGCATAATTACACGCGGTATTGGTACAGCTTTTATATAAAAAACGCGAATATTCGGTATCTGTTTCAAAATAATCGTATATACAACGCCAAAGTCGCACCAAATCGTTTGACCTTGTATGAAGGCTCCACACAGTAGGCTTTATCTGAAGCGAATCGCACCCAAGCTCTCTTATAAATTTGTTATAACCTTCGGTGCCAAAGTAATCGACAATCATTCGGTAACCGACATTATCACTTATTGACATAGTCTTGTAAAGCGCCGTTTCAACCGTAAATACGGTACCGAAGGGCGAATACTGCATATCGCCCGTGCCCGACTCGTAATGCTTTTCAAGGTATGTAAGCTCATCACCCAAACTGCCGTTACCGTTTTCCATCTGCCTGCAGGCATATAGCGCATACGCCGCCTTTACGGTACACGCACCGAATATGGCGGTTTCGGTATTATATGCCAATGCCCTGTCACTGTTCAGCGAATACACCGCCAGAGAGATATTACGGCTGTATGAGTCTAAAACCGTTTGAAGCTCTGAGATTGCATCGCTGTACCGAGAAGCGTTAAGCTCGCCGTAAAGCGTCACGGTTTTTCCGCAACCGTTCATAAGTTGCGAAAGATTATCGGGATTTTCAGCCGTAACCGTACTTTCATAACCCGTTTGCGTCTGTGATATCGGTTCATTGCTTTGTGACTGCGTGTATTGTGAAGTGTTATTGCAGGCGCTTAAAAAAATCACAAAACAAACCAATATCGAAATTATTTTAACATAGTTTTTAAACATTGCCGCTACTCTTTTTACCGAAAGATTTTTCTTTTGATTTTTACTAAAAAAACGAGAATTTTTGTTTTGAAAATCAGCCTTACGGGGTAAAAAAATCCGTTAAGTTTTACATAGATTTTGTATAATACCGATTTTTTGCAATCAATATATTTACCCGAGCGGTAAACCGCCGTCATTACGCCCAAAATATCGCTTTGCGGCACATATTCGTTTGAATAGGTATTGTCGCCGCGAATTATATATGTGCCCTCTTGTTTTACTCCGATTATTCTATGCAAAACAAGCTTGTCCGCCCCCGTTTTTCTGTAAAGCACAACTTCGCCGACTGAAACAGGGCGTGAGGTGCGGCTTATTACAACAATATCCTTATGTGTGCGAAGAAGCGGTTTCATACTTGCGCCCGAGGTTAAAAAGTATGCTGTTTCACGGCTTTTCAAAACCTCTTCGGCCGAATTCAAACTGTACGCTTTCATACCAAAAGTTCAGCCTCGTTAAGACGCTCAATAAGTTTGTCAACACTCTCGGCGGCGTCTTCACGCGACGCGTCGGGGTATTCGTCTAGCACCGCGTCAATTAAGCTTTCACGGTCTGTCTCAGACTCGAGCTTTTTAAATATAAACGCTCCCGTTTCGTTTAATTTTATAAAACCGTTAAAGCCTCCCGAGATGTTACCGACAGACACTGCCACGGTTTCACCTGCAACCTGATTTATTACAAACCTATACCTAAGTTTCATCGTCATCCTCCAAATTCAATGCGTCTTTATTTATTTTAAATCCGCCCGAAAGCTCATTGTTTTGCACGGGTAAATATTCGTCGTCCAAGCCGTCTAATATACTTTCGGACCGCTCGCTGCTATACGCCGAAACAGCGGCAAAAATGTCATCCGCCTTCCACTGTTCAAGCAGTTTTTCGCCTTCGGGATATTCGGTGACACCCGAATGATTTTTAAAATATACCGAGCAGATAATAATATACAAAATAAGAATAACCGCCGCCCCAAGCGTAACCGCAATTCCCGTATCAAGAAATGTGTTGCGATACT
The DNA here is from genome assembly GCA_905211675.1 of uncultured Oscillospiraceae bacterium. Classification (GTDB taxonomy): domain Bacteria; phylum Bacillota; class Clostridia; order Oscillospirales; family Acutalibacteraceae; genus UBA737. The sequence goes on along the minus strand of CAJMBP010000033.1, from coordinate 4,340 downwards.
CAAACCTGATTTGTGACTCGCCCGCATCAACTGCCACAGCCATAAAACCACAGTTAACCCTTTCGATCTCGACCTTTTTGCCGTTGACGGAAGCAGACCAACCCTCATCGTAAGGCACCGAGAAAAACACGAGCGATTTTTTATCACGGGTCACTTTTGCCGTAAAGCCGCCGTTGTCTATGCTGAAGCTTTTGGCAGCGGTTTTTCGCAAGGACTCGCAATCGGATGCCATAGACTCATCGGTAAAACTTAATTTTGCGGCGCTGTTCTCATAGTCGCCATACACAGCGCCCGATTTGAGAGTGTTTATATCGGTCATATATTCGCCGTATTTTTCAATCTGCTCATCGGTTAGCAATATTGCCTTTAACATCAAGCGTGAATTATAGTTTTTGCTGTAGTCCTCGAAAAAATCATGGCTCATATAGTAGTCATACGAAAAGCCGTACGGTATATAATTTTGATTTTCATACACATAATAATTTCCGCTGGTTTTTACATATTTGTAGCCTGGCATCAAGGTTTGTCCGTCATCATCTAAAAAGCTGTCGCCGTCAACACGGTTAAGCAAATATTTTACCGAAAGCAGCGGTCTTATAGCTGGGTAATCGGTATCGGGTCTGCTTGCCACCGAGCGTTCGATTCCGATGCTGTCGTAAAACTGCATAATCGACGGTGACACCACCGAATGAAACGCATTTATGCAAGGGTAACCCAAATACATACCCGTGTTATCGACGCCGTCATAAACATCTATTCTGAAATTGCTTTCGTCGTCAAGAAAAACCTCGCCCTCAATAAGCGAATCGATCATAACTTCTTTTACATTGTAAGAATGTGTGCGGCCGAGCGCGATAAAAACATTCCCGTATAGCACGGATATTACACAAACGCAGGCTATTGAAGACTTGTAAAATTTAGTGCGGTTTGATTTTAAAACCGCAAAAAGCGGTTTTTGAATTAAAACACAAATTATTGCAATAAGGCAGGTTATCCAAAAACGCCAAATATAAATTCCGTCACTGCTTTGGGTGTATAAGCCGAAAATGATTTCACCGTCGCTGTTTTTTTGCGGAAAAAAGCCGATAACCAAGGTAAATGCCAGAGTTATTGCGGCATTCCACCTAAAGCCGCCTGTCCAATCAACCGAATCGTCTTCGGTAAGCATTGCGGTTGCCAGGGCTATCATAAGCACAGGCATATAAAACCAGCGTGCGTAATAAGAAACATTAAAGGCATAAAATGCGCTGTTAAGTACGGGCACCATGGCACATAGCACGCAAATTGCCAGCACCCGTTTAAGCCAACTTTTTTCACGCAGTTTAAACCAGGTGAAAAAGCCCGTCATACTGAAAACAGGCAGCCAGCCGCCGAGCGACGACCACTTAACATCGGCATTAGGAAAGAATACGGGGCGCGCAGGCAGGTCGGGCGGAAAGAAAAAGCACTGTATAACATTCAAATATATCTGTTCCTTACCGTAAGTGATGCCGTTCCAACCCATAAGAATATCCGAAACGCGCTCATTGCCCGATATTGCATTTAAGGCAGGAAAAAGCAAAGCAGCCGACATCAAAAGACCCAAAATCGCCTCAAACAGCATTACCAAAAACCGTGAAAACTTTACCTTAACTGATTTCGAAAAGAGCCGTACAAAAAAGTAAATTATGCAAAATACAACCATTCCGAAAAAGAAAAAGTAGTTGGTAATCGCACAAAACGCAACGGCTAACGCAAACACGCCGCGGCGATTTTCGGTAATGAGCAGTTCCATTGCAAGCAATAATAAAGGAAAAGCGATTATTGCCTCGTGAAAATGATTAAAAAATATGTTGTATATAGAAAAGCCCGAAAAAGCATAAAGCAAGCCGCCGAGCGACGCCGCATAGGCGGTTTTTGTAAAACGGCGTATATACAAATAACCCGTTAACGCCGCACAGGCAAATTTAAGAATAAGCAACGGACCCATAAGGTACGGCACAAAGCTGTTAGGAAAAATAAGCGTTATCCAGAAAAAAGGACTGCCGAGCAGATAAAACGCATAAGAGCCAATAAAATCAGAGCCTAAATCGGTAAGCCAGTTCCAATTTACATCACCCGTGCGTATAGCCTGATGACACATTTGGTAAAACGGTATCTGCTGAACATTAAAATCGCCGTAAAAGGTGAAATAGCCTTCGCCCATAATCATATAGGGCACAAAAAGGCAAGCGGCAGTAAATAACGCCACTAAAAAAGTAAACAGCTTCTTTTCTTTTTGCGGAAGCAATAATATATGTTTGCTTTGTGAAAATGTCATAGAATTTTACCCCACGGCACATTTAATACAACTATTGCTTATTATAACAAAAAATGCTATAATATTCAAGTAAGGATGTGATAACTTTGTCAAGTCATTTTTATGCGATGATGTCGCGAATGAAAAACATACAGCGTTGGGGTCTTATGCGTAACACCCGACCCGAAAATTTAAGTGAACACACATTAGAGGTTGCTTTTATCGCTCACGCGCTGGCAATAATAAAAAATCGCCGATTCGGCGGAAATGTTGACCAGAACGCCGTGGCGGTTGCCGCTATGTTTCACGATACCTCCGAGATCATAACAGGCGATATGCCGACACCTATAAAGTATTATAACGCCGATATAAAAAATGTTTATAAAGAGATAGAGGGCATAGCCCAAGGCCGACTTATCGGTTTGTTGCCCGAAGATTTGCGTGATGATTTCGTGCCTGCTTACAACCCCGACAGTGAAACGGCACGGCTTGTTAAAGCGGCAGACAAAATATCGGCGCTTATAAAATGCATCGAAGAAAGAAACAGCGGTAATACGGAATTTTCATCTGCCGAAAAATCTACCCTTGAAGCAATAAAAAAAATGAATATGCCTGAGGCCGATATGTTTTTAGATGAGTTTTTAAGCAGTTATTCACTGACGCTTGACGAACTGAAATAAAGCTTAAGCGGTACACCGAGGCTTTCGGTTGCCGCCTTTTTTGCCTATTGCGATTTATATGAATTAAATACTTGAAAAAGTATCTTAAATATATTATATTATATACTTAGTGTGCCTTTGTGCATATTATCTGCATTTTTCCGTTTGGAGGTTTTTATATGTCCGATTATTTGCATATGAGCAAAGATGAACTAAAAGCGGAATACAGCTCCGCAAAACAAGAATACGAAAAGCTGCGCGCACTGCATTTATCGCTTGATATGTCGCGCGGCAAGCCCGGCGCCGACAATATGGATTTAAGCGAAAAAATGTTTGACCTTGTAGGCAACGACACAGGCTTTAAAAACATTGACGGTATTGATTGCCGAAATTACGGTGGGCTTGACGGTCTGCGTGAGCTCAAAAATCTTTTTGCCGAAGTTTTGGGGTTGGCCCCCGACCAAATTATAGTAGGCGGCAATTCTTCGCTTAATATGATGTTTGACATCATAGCTCAGGCTATGACTCACGGTTTAGGCGGCGAGCCTTGGGGCAAGCAGTCAGGTCTTAAATTTTTATGCCCCGCCCCCGGATACGACCGTCACTTTGCAATTACTGAATATTTCGGTTTTGAACTGATACCCGTAAAGCTTAATGCCGACGGCCCCGATATGGACGAGGTTGAAAAATTAGTAAACGACGAAAAGGTTAAGGGTATATGGTGCGTTCCCAAATATTCAAACCCCGAAGGTATTACATACAGCGACGAGGTTGTGCGCAGGTTTGCAAGACTGCGCCCCGCAGCTAAAGATTTTAAAATCTTTTGGGATAACGCATATTGCATTCATGACCTTTATGACGAAGGCGACAAGTTGCTTAACATTTATGACGAGTGCGTCAAAGTCGGCAACCCCGACTTACCGATTATTTTTGCGTCAACTTCAAAAATTTCATTCCCCGGTGCCGGTGTGGCAGTTGCCGCAGGAAGCCCCAATAATGTATCAATACTTAAAAGCCGTATGAAATTCCAAACCATCGGCCCCGACAAGCTTAATCAGCTTCGCCACGCGCGTATGTTCCCGTCATGCGACGATTTGTACCGTCATATGAAAAAGCACGCCGATATTATACGTCCTAAATTTGAAAGCGTGCTTACAGAACTTGACGCACGCATTAAGGATACGGGTGTTGCTCATTGGACTAATCCTAAAGGCGGATACTTTATAAGTCTTTATGTATTGCCCGGCTGTGCAAAACGAGTTGAACAGCTTTGTGCAAACGCAGGTCTTATTTTAACACCCGCAGGCGCGGCTTACCCCTACGGCATTGACCCCGACGACTCTAATTTGAGAATAGCGCCGACATATCCGAGCGCCGAAGAAATTAAAACGGCGGCTGTGGTT
>CAJMBP010000032.1 GCA_905211675.1 uncultured Oscillospiraceae bacterium | reverse complement strand
TACTGCCTCTCTTTTAAATATATGACTTATCAATTATATCACAAGTTTTTAATATTTTCTATTGTTTTTTAATAGAGATGTTTTTTCGCTTGAATTCGATTGACTTTTAAAAATTGTTATATTATATTGAACTTATAAAATTAAGCAAGCAGGGGGTCATTAAATGGATGCTTATAAAAAATTGACAGCAAATTATCCCAGAAATAATACCGACAAATTTTTCGATATTCTTACTGAAAGAAAATATGAAGGCTGTCTTGATAAATGCCTTAAATTGATTACTGATATGCAGCTTCGTGACGCCGATATGTGGCGGCTTTTTGTAGAACAGTTTCGCACAGATGCAGACATTGAAGATGCAGGCTGGCGCGGTGAATTTTGGGGAAAAATGATGCGCGGTGCATGCTTTGTTTACTCTTATTCAAAAGACAAAGAGCTTTACAATGTGCTAAAAGCTACCGTAAAAGATATGGTTGATTCTCAAGATGCTTTAGGCCGTGTAAGTACATATTCGGTAGAAAAAGAATTTGACGGTTGGGACCTTTGGAACCGCAAATATGTTCTGCTTGGTATGCAGTATTTTGTTGAAATATGTGACGACAAAGAGTTTAACGCTATGGTAATCGACTGTATGAAAAATCAGGTTGACTATCTTATTTCTAAAATCGGCTGGCAAAATGAAGGCAAAAAGCTTATTACAAAGCTTACTCGTCATTGGCGCGGACTTAATTCTTCTTCTATTCTTGAACCGATTGTTCGTCTTTATTCACTGACAGGCGAAAAGAAATATTTAGATTTTGCCGGTTATATTGTTTCTTGCGGCGGTATGGATATTGAAAATGTTTTTGAACTTGCTTACAAAAACGAACTTCGCCCCTATCAGTACCCCGTAACCAAAGCTTATGAAATGACATCTTGCTTTGTGGGTCTGCTTGAATATTACCGAATAAACAAAAATCCAAAGCATTTACAGGCGGTAATTAACTTTGCAAACGGTATTTTAGAGTATGATTTTACCGTAATCGGCTCTGCAGGTTGCACGCATGAGCTTTTTGACCATTCTACCGTGCGTCAGGCAAACCCCGATCGCGGTGATCCAAGAGCGCAAGAAACCTGTGTAACCGTTACACTTATGCAGTTTTTCTATCAGCTCAACCTTATTACCGGCGATCCTCGTTATATGGATGCCTTTGAAAGATCGCTTTATAACGGTTATTTGGGTGCCGTTAATACCGATGGCGCTATCGATTTAACAGCCAAAGAAATGTACCCCGAATTTACAATGGTGCCAATGCCGTTTGACAGTTATAGCCCTCTGACACCCGGTACTCGCGGTAACGGAATAGGCGGATTTAGAGGTTTTAAAGGCGATAAATATTACGGTTGCTGTATTTGCATAGGCTCTGCGGGTATAGGTGTTGCAATGAAATCGTCTGTACTTACAAGTGAAGACGGTATTGTTATAAATCTATTTGAACAAGGCAGTGTAACACAACAATTACCTAACAGCAAAACCGTTAACCTTGATATACATACTGCATACCCCGCAGACGGAAAGGTTAAAATCACCGTAGATACAGATGAAACCGAAGAATTTGAAATTCTTATAAGAAATCCTTATTGGAGTGAAAATACTACACTTACCGTAAATAAAAAAAATGTAACGGCAAGTAAAGGTTATATTTCACTTTACCGCAAATGGTCAAGCGGTGATACAATCGAAATTTGCTTTGATATGCGTGCAAAAGCTATATTCCCGATACATTACGGTTCGCAGGTGCTTATGAATAAGGTAATATGGGGCGCTAACTATATGGTACCCACCTTAGATAAAGAGCACCCCAGCACGCAAAATCATATTGCAATTCGCCGCGGTCCGTTAATGTTAGCACAAGAAAACCGTTTAGGCTACAGCGTTGATGACGCGGTTAGCGTAAAGGTGAACGATGACGGATATGTTGACATAAAAATACACGAAACTAAAACCGCGCCCTATGCTTGTATCACAGAGGCTGAAATACCCACTGCCGACGGCGGCAGCTTTACGGTTACCGACTATGCTTCGGCAGGCAAACTTTGGAATAACACAAGCAAAATGGCAGTTTGGATGAATACAAAATAATTTTTATTAATTCAGGCCGGTACTGTGCGGTATCGGTCTGTTTGTTATAAAATGCTTATTTTATAACAGAAAGGAGTTTTGGTTATGAGATATGTATATATGCGTTTTCCCGGCGGTAAATCAAAGTGTGTAACATTCAGCTATGACGATGCCAGAAAAAGTGATATTCGTTTAAGTGATATGCTAAATAAATACGGTATAAAATGCACTTTTAATATAAATGGCTTAAATTTCCGTAACGATGATGCGCATCTTAATCATGATGAAATTAAAAAATATATTATTGAACGCGGTCATGAAATTGCCGTTCACGGTTATCTTCATCGCAGTACAGGCGACCTAAGACCTATTGAGGGTATTCGCGAAGTGCTTGACAACCGTATAGAACTTGAAAAAGAATTCGGTATGATTATTCGCGGTATGGCATACCCCGATAGCGGCATCAATTATTTTGCAAACCCTGATTATTCTTACAGCAAGGTTAAAAATTATTTAACCGAGCTTGATATTGCCTATGCGCGCACAATATGCCGCGACAATAACGAATTTAAGTTGCCCGATGACTGGCACAGTTGGATACCTACGGCACATCATAACAATTGCAAAATTTTTGATTGGATTGATGAATTTTTAAACATTGATATATCTGAAAATGTTTACATAGCCGCGCGCAAGTCACTACTGTTTTATTTGTGGGGCCACAGCTTTGAATTTGACAGTCATAATAACTGGGATCACGGCGAAGAAATATGCAAACGGCTTGGCGGTCGAGATGACATTTGGTATGCTACAAATATAGAAATTTATGACTATGTAAATGCATACAATTCGCTGATTTTTTCAGCCGATGGCAACATTATTTATAATCCGACCTTGTACTCAATTTGGGTAGATATAGACAAAAAGGTTTATGAAATTAAATCGGGCGAAACAATAAAACTATAAAATTTCTTATAAAAATTAAAGGTGTCAGCTATTGCCGGCACTTTTAATTTTATTTTTGTAATTGTTTGTAGTATTCCACTGCAAGTGCATCGCAGCGTTCGTTTTCGGGGTGGCCTGCGTGACCTTTAACCCAAACTATTTTAACATCGTGAATTTCTAAAAGCTCTAAAAGCTTTTGCCACAAATCGGTGTTAAGAGCGGGCTTTTTGTCTGCCTTGCGCCAACCGTTTTTTTGCCAAGACAATACCCAACCCTGATTTACGGCGTCTGACACATATTTTGAATCGGTGGTAAGCGTTACCTTGCAGGGCTCCTTTAAAGAACCGAGTGCCTTGATAACCGCAGTAAGCTCCATGCGGTTGTTGGTGGTGTTTTTTTCGCCGCCCGATAATTCCTTTTCGTGACCGTTATAACGCAGTATCGCGCCCCAGCCGCCCGGCCCCGGATTGCCCGAGCAGGCGCCGTCGGTAAATATTTCCACATTTTTCATAATCTTAATACTTTCTGAAGCTTCCTATCACCTTGCCGAGAACCGACGGTTTTTCGGGGTAAATAGGTGAAAAATCGGGATTTTCGGGCATAAATATTACCTGAGAGCCCTTTATAATCAAGCGTTTAACAGTGGCATCCTCGCCGTCCATACCTATGATTATATCGCCGCTGTGGCAGGGGGCGTTTTTGTCGGCAATAACTATGTCGCCGTCAAGTATTCCGGCATCGCGCATACTAAGCCCCGTGACTTTGAGCGCAAAAAGACCTTCGGCATCTTTTACGGGGTAGGGTATATAGTCTTCGATTTGCTCTACTGCCAAAATGGGCTGACCTGCGGTAACTCGGCCTACAAGCGGCACCATAGACGCGTCAAAATTGTTTTCAAGGCGAATTGCTCTTGAATACTTTGCGTCGCGTAAAATGTAACCCTGCTCTTCAAGTGTGTTTAGTATTGCGTGCACGGTAGAGGTTGACTTAATACCCGTAACGGCACAAATTTCACGCACCGTAGGCGGAATACCGTTTTGCATTTTTTTGACAATAAAGTTATAAACCGCCTCTTGCTTTGGGGTTAAAGGAGATTTATCCAATTACAACACCTCACCGAACATTTATTCGTCTTGATTATAGCACAGGTGTCGCCCGCTTTTCAAGGTTTAGTTTTATTTTTGGAAAATATTTCTTTAAGCCCCAACAAAATCAAAAAGCCGCCGAACAGCTTTGAGGTGAAATTGCCGCCTATAATATCGGTGAGAAAAAATCCGCCTGCCGCGCCCAACACGCCGCCTGCGGCAATAGGCAGGGTTATCTTCCATTTTATTTGCTTTTTAAATGCGTATATTATAACCGCGGTTATTGCTATGGGTATAAAAAACAGCAGATTTATGCCCTGTGCACGCAGCTGTTCCGTATTTTTAAAAACGGTAAGATATATGATAAGCACGGCGCCGCCGCCCAGCCCCATACCGCCGATTATTCCCGAAAAAAGCCCTGCTAAAAGGGCACCGATGTTCATCTTAAAAGCAGGCGTACGCCTGCGTAAATCATAAATGCCGCAAATATTTTTTGAAGCCATTTATTCGAAAATTTTTGAAGTGCGAAGGCGGCTATAACCGAGCCTATAAGCCCTGTGGGTATAAAAGCAAGGCTGTCGGCAAGCGATACGCTGCCCTTAACCAAATAAAGCACGGCGCTTAAAACGGTTATAGGCAGTATAACGGCTACTGCGTTTGCATGAGCGCTTTTTTGACTTAACCCTTCGCTCTTTAAAATAGGCACTGCAAGCATTCCGCCGCCCGCGCCGAACACACCGTTTATAAACCCTACGCCCAAACCCAGAATTGTCGGTTTTAAAAGCTTTTTAATGTTTTTCAAATAAATCACCAACAATATTTTGACCTGATAAGTACAAAAAATGCTATTGTAATGTATAAAATAAAATGATATAATAACAAAGTATGTAATAATCGGAGTGGTTTTATGTTTACTGAAATAAAGGGACTTAAAACTGAATATCAAATTTGGGGCGAGGGTAGCATACCGGTTTTGCTTTTGCACGGCTGGGGTGCGTCGTTTGACACCTACCGCGGTATAGCGGCGGCGCTGGGCGATCGATGCAGACTTTACGCCGTGAATTTTCCCGGTTGCGGGGGCACCGAGACAATGCATGAGCCGTGGAATTTAGACGACTATTGCGATTTTGTGCTTGAATTTATAAATGCGATGAAGCTCGACAACCCCATTATGATAGGCCACTCGCACGGCGGCAGAGTTGTAATGAAAACGGTTGCCGACGGCAGAGTTAATCCGCCTGAAATAGTGTTGCTTGACGCGGCGGGTCTGATACCGAAAAAATCTTTCAGGCAAAAAATGCGAGCCCGAAATTTTAAAATAATTAAAAGGGTGCTTACCCTGCCGCCTTTAAAAAATCATACGCAGGGTTTACTTAACCGCGCTCGCGCGCACTACGGCTCGGCAGATTATAACGCGGCGCCCGAGGTGCTCAGAAAAACCTTGGTAAATTTGGTTAACACCGACATTCGTGAAATATTGCCCAACATCAAATGCCCCACGCTTCTTATTTGGGGCGAAAACGATACCGCAACTCCGCTTGAAGACGCCAAAACAATAGAGAGCCTTATTCCCGATGCGGGGCTTTGCATAATTAAGGGCACGGGTCACTTTTCGTTTTGCGAAAAGCCTTATGAGGCGCATGCGATTCTCAGAAGCTTTATAAAATAAGATTTGAGGTAAAATTATGCCGTATATAACCTTCGCGGCTATATTGCTGGTTTCGGTGAGCGCTGTGTTTTCGCTCTACCGTCAGCTGCAAATGCTGCAACAAAATTCCTACTTTTTGTCAAGATATTTTAAATGGATAAATAAGTCCTACACATTAGAACTTGCCGTAAGCGCGATTTTGTACTGCGTGCTTACATTCTTAATAATAAACGGCAAATCGGTACCGAGCCTTGTTACGGCGGTGCTGCTTTTGGCGGTAAGAATAGCTTTAAACATTAAAACACGCAAAAAATCGATTAAAAAACTTGTTTTTACGGCAAGAATAAAGCGCCTTTATATTACCGCAGTTATAGTTTTAGGCATTCTGCTTTACGGAAGTATTTTTTCGTTTTACACGCTGTTCGGCGAAATATCGCGCGTGCTTTGCGTTGCGCTGTCGGTAGTGTCGCCAATATTAACAGTAGTCGTTTGGCTTATAACCTATCCCATAGAAAAGGCGGCGGCAAGGTGGTATGTTAACGATGCCAAACGCATTTTAAAATCGCACAAAAGCCTTACCGTAATCGGTATTACAGGCAGTTTTGGCAAAACCACCACAAAATTTATACTCAACCGTATTTTGAGCGAAAAATTCAACACCGTTTGCACACCGCAAAGCTTTAACACACCTATGGGTGTCGTAAAAACGGTACGAACCGCGATTAAACCTCAAACGCAGGTGTTTATATGTGAAATGGGTGCAAAGTCGCCGGGCGATATAAAAGAAATTTGCGATATTGTTTCACCCGATTACGGCATAATAACCTCGGTCGGAGAACAGCACATCGAAACCTTTAAATCGGTTGATAATGTTTTTAAAACCAAGTTTGAGCTTGCCGACGCTGTCGGCAAAAAAGGCGGTATAACGCTTGCAAACCTTGACAGCGAGGGAATAAGAGAGCGTGCCGACAGGCGAAATGATGTTTCATATTTCGGTGAGGGCACAAAATATTCGGCAAAAAATATATTTTGCGGTGAAAGCGGCACCACCTTTGACCTGTGCCTTGACGGCGGTGAATTTACCGTAAGCACACGGCTTTTAGGTTTTCATTCGGTTGCCGACATTTTGGCGGCGGCGGCAATGGCGCATATTCTGGATGTTAGCGACAACGACATTAAATTTGCAATAAGCTCCTTAAAGCCCACCGAGCACCGTTTAGAGCTTAAAAGCTACATTAACGGCTCTCTGCTTATTGACGACGCCTATAACTCCAACCCCGAAGGCTGTCTTGAAGCGGTGAGGGTGTTAGGCTCGTTTGAGAACAGGAAAAAGGTTATTATAACCCCCGGTCTTATAGAGCTCGGCGACCGCGAGTACGACTGCAATTACGCGCTGGCGTTGCAGGCGGCAAAATATTGTGATATAATAATTCTTGTGGGTCAAAACCGCTCAAAGCCTATGCTTGACGCAATAAACACCACCGATTTTAACAAAGAAAATGTTTATGTTGTATCAAGCTTTAAAGAGGCTATGGAAATTTATACACCAATGGCAAACGGCGACAGTATAGTTTTGCTTGAAAATGATTTGCCCGACAATTATTTAAACTGATTAGAGGTTTTTAAAATGAAAATAAACACAGCGGTATTTTTTGGTTGCAGAAGCGTTGAGCACGAGGTGTCGATTATCTCGGCAGTTCAGGCAATGCGCGCGATGGACCGTGAAAAATATAATGCAATCCCCGTGTATGTTGCAAAAGACGGCGCCATGTACACAGGCGATAAACTTTTTGAAATAGAAAATTACCGTGATATTCCCTCGCTTATAAAAAGCGCAGATAAGGTAACGCTTATAAGCTCCGAAAACGGTGTTGTTATGCACCGACTCGAACAAAAACGGTTTAAAAAAGCGCCCGATGTAAAAATCGACCTTGCATTTCCGATAGTTCACGGAACAAACTGCGAAGACGGCACAATAGCGGGATTTTTCGAATTTTTGGGGCTTCCTTATATAAGCTGTGACATAATATCCGCCGCTGTCGGTATGGATAAGGCGGTTTTTAAGGATGTTCTTAAAGCGGCAGGGCTGCCTGTGCTCGACTGCATTAAATTCCGTGCGCGCGAATATGCGCTTAACAAAGATTCGGTGATGGCCGAAATAAAAGAAAAGGTCGGTTTTCCGCTTATTGTAAAGCCTGTGAATTTGGGCTCGAGCGTAGGTATAACCAAGGTAAACGGTGAGTCCGAGCTTGACGAGGCAATTCGCCTTGCCATAAGCTTTTCGGACACCGTGCTTGTCGAAAGGGCGATTACCTCATTGCGTGAAATCAACTGTTCGGTAATCGGTGACGCCGACGAATGTGAGGCTTCGGTTTGTGAGGAGCCTTTTATGAATGATGAAATACTTTCTTACGCCGATAAATATTTAGGCGGCGGCAAGGGTCAGGGTGCTTCTAAGGGTATGGCGTCGTTGGGTCGCAAAATTCCCGCCGACCTACCCGAAGAAAAGGCAAATGAAATCCGTGAGCTTTCGTGCAAAATTTTTAAGGCTATCGGCGCCAGCGGAGTTGTAAGAATAGACTATTTGCTCGACACCGAAACAAATTCGGTTTACGCAAACGAAATAAATACCATTCCGGGCTCGCTTGCGTTTTATTTGTGGGAAGCGACGGGGCTTAAATATACCGATATGATAGACCGCCTTGCAGAAATTGCCTTCCGCAGACAGAGAAACCGCGCTAACCTTACATTTACTATTGACACAAACATTTTATCGGGTGTGTCCTTCGGTTCAAAGGGCGCTAAAGGAGCAAAGCTTTAATGACCGATTTGCTTATTAAACTGTTTGTTAAAAACCGCACCGACACTAAATCTGTGACGGTGCGTAATAACTACGGCAATTTAGGAAGCGGCGTGGGTATTTTTGCCAACATACTTTTAAGCGTCGTTAAAATCACGGTGGGTCTTTTAAGCGGCAGTCTTTCTATCACGGCTGACGGCTTTAACAACCTTTCCGACCTCGGATCCTCGCTTATTACGCTTTTGGGCTTTAAGCTTGCGGGTAAGCCCGCCGACCGCGACCACCCGTTCGGTCACGGCAGAATGGAGTACATATCGGCGTTTGTGGTGGCGTTTTCAATACTACTTGTGGGCTTCGAGCTGTTAAAAAATTCGGTTTCAGCCTTGATAAACGGCACGGCCGCACCCACATTTACAAGCACGGCTATGGCGGTGCTTGCGGTTTCGATAGCGGTAAAGTTTTGGATGTTCGCCTTTAATCGCAAGATAGGCAAAATTATTGATTCCTCGGCACTTACCGCCACTGCAAAAGACAGCCTTAACGATTGCGTTGCAACCGCTGCAATTTTAATTTCGGCAATCATAGCACGGTTTGCAGATCTTCCCTTTAATCTCGACGCCGTAATGGCGATAGGCGTTGCCATATTTATTATCTGGTCGGGCTTTACAACCGCCAAGGATACGCTTGATCAAATTTTAGGCGGCCCGCCCGAGCCCAAGCTTATTAAGGATATAAGCGATATCGTTTTAAGCTTTGACGAATTTTGCGGAATACACGACCTTATAATTCATAACTACGGCCCGGGCCGTCAGTTTGCTTCGGTTCATGTTGAGGTGCCGCACGATACCGATGTGGTTGCGTGTCACGAAAAAATCGACCTTTGTGAAAAGCTGGTAGGCGAAAAAACGGGAGTTAATCTGGTTATACATATGGACCCCATTGATACAGATGACGCCGCAGTAACTGCCGCTCGCCAAACAATGGTCAGCATTTTAAAATCAATCGATCAAAAACTTACACTTCACGATTTCAGAATGACGCCCGCGTCAAATACGCGCACAAATCTGATTTTTGATGTTGTTATACCCTCGCATTTAAAATTGAGCGAGGCCGAGCTTAACGATATTATTTGCAAAGCGGCTCAAGAGGCGGATAAAACCTATGTTTGCGTAATAACCTTCGACCGTGATTTTACTGGGCAGTAGGGAAAAGGATAAAACATCAAGTTATGAAAAACATTATTTTAGTCGGAATGCCGGGATCGGGCAAAAGCACTCTCGGCATTTTGCTTGCCAAAAAAATTCATTACGGATATATCGACACCGACAGCGTTATTGTGGCTAAAACGGGCAGACTTTTAACCGAGCTTATCGACGAGCTTGGCAACGAAGGCTTTTTGGAGCTTGAAGCACAGGTGAACTCATCACTCAAAGCGAGCGGCTGTGTTATCTCTACGGGCGGAAGCGCAATTTACCGAAGCGACGCCATAAGCCGACTTAAAGAAAACGGCGTTGTCGTATATTTAAAAATTTCTTATGATGAGGTGGTAAAGCGGCTCGGAGATTTTAAATCAAGGGGTGTTGTGCTTAAAGACGGCTTTACGCTCAAAGACCTTTACGACGAGCGTGCGCCGCTTTACGAAAAAGCCGCCGACTTTACAGTGGAGCTTAGCGGAAATTCGATAGAAACAAGCGCCGAGGCTGTTTATAACGCTGTTTTTGATGAAATTTCGGTTTAGATATATAATCGAACAGTGGAACAAATAAATTATAAAGGAACATTTTTATGAACTTTACAACCGTTGACAACACAGGCCGCGTAGATGGCTTTTGCCTTGTAAAAAGCGTTGAAAACAAAACCTCGTCAAAGGGCGATACCTATCTTGATTTTACCTTGGGCGACAGCACGGGTGAAATAAACGGTAAGCTTTGGCGTTACAATGTAGCCGAGCACGGCGAGTATAAGGCAAACGACATTGTTAAAATAAGGGGTACAATATCACAGTACAACGGTGCCGATCAGCTTCGCATTGAGCGCATAAGGCACACGATTGAATCCGACAATGTGCATATCGAAGATTTTGTGCGCACATCGGGCTACAGCTCGGAGCAGATGTTTGATACTCTTTTGAATATTGCCGAAGCTTTTACCGACAATAATTTAAAGCAGATTGTTACGGCAATTTTAAACGATAACCGAACGGCACTGCTTTACTGGCCTGCGGCGTACAAGCTGCACCATGCGGTGCGCGGCGGATTGCTCATGCACACCCTTTCGATTGTAAGGCTGTGCGAGGGCGTGTGCAATGTGTACCCGTTTATCGATCGCGAGCTGTTGCTTTCGGGCGCAATACTTCACGACATTTCAAAATTACAGGAATTTAATGTAAACGATGCAGGCATTGCCGACGGCTACACAATAGAGGGTAATTTATTGGGCCATCTTGCAATGGGTGCAAATCAAATTGACCGTTATGCCGAAAAACTCGGCATTGACCGCAGGGTGTCGGTGTTGCTTCAGCACATGGTGCTGTCGCATCACGGCGAGCCCGAATTCGGCGCGGCTGTAAGACCTATGTTTATTGAGGCAGAGGTTTTGTCCGAGCTTGACCTGCTCGACGCCCGTATTTATGAAATGCGCGAGGCAGTTCAGGGCACGGTTGCCAACGATTTTTCGGGCAGACTTTGGGCGCTTGACAACCGTAAGCTGTTTAATCATACACGCACAGATTTAAATTCAGACCCTAAATTATTTTAATAAAAGAAAGGAAATAAAAACAATGGAAATTACAAAGGATATGATAGTAGGCGAGGTTCTCGATATTGACAACACCGTCGCAGGTTATTTTTTTGAGATAGGCATGCATTGCCTCGGTTGCCCCGCTTCACGCGGCGAGACCATTGAGCAGGCGTGTGCCGTTCACGGTGCCGACGCCGACGAGCTTGTTGCCAAGCTTAACGCTCATTTTGCAAATAAATAATGACGGTTTTAAGCAAAAGACTGTCGCTTATTGCAGAGCTTGTCGATGCGGGCAGCAGTGTTTGTGATGTGGGTACCGATCACGGCTATCTGCCCGCGTTTTTATATCTTTGCGGCAAATGCAAAAGCGTTATAGCCACCGATATAAACGAAAAGCCGTTGCGGTGTGCGCAAAAAAATCTTGCGCGGCTCGGCGCCGACGGGGTTAGGCTTGTTTTGTGCGATGGTCTTGACGGACTCGGACGAAAAGATGCCGACACGGTTATAATAGCCGGTATGGGCGGCGAGGTTATAAGCGGAATAATCGACCGTGCGCCGTTTTTGCGCGACGAAGCGGTTAAGCTTATTTTACAGCCTACAACCTCGGCAAAGGATCTGCGGCTGTATTTAAGCGCAAACGGCTTTTGCGTGCGGCGCGAACAGGCGGTATGCGAAAACGGTAAGATTTATTCGGTAATGGCAGTCAGATTTTGCGGTGTGCCATATACTTTAAGTGAAACCGAACAGCTTATAGGCGCGCTTAAGCCCGACAGCACAGACGCCCGTGAATATATAAATAAACAGTACCGAATAATATCAAAACGCGCGGCCGATTTAGCGTCGGTTTCGCACAAAAAAGAAGAGTACGAGGCTTTGCTCCAAACGGCAGAGCGGTTAAAAGAAATTTTGGAGGGTTAAAATGGCATTCGACGGCGGATTTTTACATACCGTTACAACTGAATTAAAACAGGCTGTCGGCTGTCATGTTGACAAAATATATCAGCCCTCGCGCGATATACTTATACTTCAACTGCGTAAAAAAGGCTTTGTAAAGCGTTTGGTTTTAAGTGCGGCTTCGGGCACGTCGCGTGTGCATTTTACCGAGCAAAAATACGAAAACCCCGAAACGCCGCCTATGTTTTGTATGCTGGCGCGAAAAATATTTTCATCGGCAAGGCTTGTCGGCGTCACACAAAAGGGCCTCGAACGCGTAATAGAATTTACCTTTGATACCGCCGACGAAATGGGCTACCGTATATCGCCCAAAATTGTTTGCGAGCTTATAGGAAACAGCAGTAATATTGTGCTTGTTGACGGCAACGGCAAAATCTATGACGCCGTTCACCGAAGCAACATCGAAAGCTCCGACCGAATTATATGGTCGGGCGCCGCCTACCGCTACCCCGATTCTCAAAATAAAATAAATATATTAGAAACGGGTGTAAACACCTGTTTAAATGAGGTTTTAAATCATAAAACCGAAAGCTTATCTTCGGCCTTGCTTAAAACGCTTGAGGGCGCGTCGCCGCTTGTCTGCCGCGAAATTGCCGTCACTGCATACGGCGAGGATACCCGGGTTGAAGCTATAAAAGATTATAAAAATTTATCCTACGCTCTTGAGCATTTTAAAAGCAGTGTTTTGTCAGGCGATTTTGTTATGCTTTACAAGCCCGACAAAACCCCAGTTGACTTTTGCTTTATGCCTATTACGCAGTACGGCGATCTTTACGGCACAAGGCGCTTTGATTCGCCGTCGGCACTTTTAGACGCCTATTATTTTGAACGCGAAAATTCGGCTCGAATACACAAAGCATCGGCTGATATATCAAAGTTTGTGTCTAATTTGTTAAACCGTGCCCGCAGGCGTATGGCTTTCCGTGAAAAGGAGCTTGAGCAAAACCGCGACCGCGATGATTTACGCATAAAGGGCGAGCTTATTAAGGCAAATCTTTATGCCGTAGAGCAGGGTAGCGCCGTAGCGCGCGTGCAAAACTATTATGACGAAAATTTAAAAGAGGTTGAAATACCTCTTGACCCTGCGTTGTCGCCCGCGGCAAACGCCGCAAAATATTTTAAAGAATACAAAAAAAGCTGTGCCGCCGTGCAGTCACTGTGCACGCTTATCGAAAACGATAAACAGGAAATTGATTATCTTGAATCGGTAAGCGAGAGCCTTGACCGCTGTAAAACCCTTGCCGATATATCCGAAATCCGTGAGGAGCTGTCGCTCGGCGGTTATACAAAGCAGTCGCAAAAAAAGCAAAGCCGTAAAAAGGCGCGTCCGCAGCTTACCGAATACGAATCTGCCGAGGGCTACCGCATACTTGTGGGCAAAAACAATATACAAAACGATTATATTACCTGCACGCTTGCATCTAAGGGCGATATGTGGTTTCATACAAAAAATATACACGGCTCGCATGTGGCGGTGCTTTGCGGCGGTCAGCCGCTTAGCGAAGAAACGGTTATTTTTGCAGCCCGTCTTGCCGCAAAAAATTCAAAAGCGTCAGGCTCTTGCAATGTGCCTGTCGATTACACGCCCATTAAATATGTTAAAAAACCGAACGGCGCAAAGGCGGGAATGGTAATTTACACCACAAATAAAACCGTTTTTGTAAACCCCTACACAGAGGACGAAAGCTTATGAAAATAGGAGTATCAACCTCGTGCCTTTACCCCATGTACACCGAACAGGCATTTGAAATGATAGCCAAAAACGGGGTAGAGCTTACCGAAATATTTTTCAATGCAAATTGCGAGCTTGAACCCGAATTTATCGAAAAACTGCTTGAAATAAAGCGGGAATACGGAATTTGTGTGTCAAGCATACACCCCACAATGTCGCTTGCCGAATCGTTTATGCTGTTTTCAAACTATGACCGCCGTTACTATGAGGGCCTCGAAAATTTTAAGCGATACGGCGAAATTGCCGCACAGCTCGGCGCAAAATATGTAATTATGCACGGAGGAAAGCCCAACGGCACTATGGACAATTACGGTTATTTTGACCGCTTTTCAAAGGTGTCACAGGCGGTAGAGCAAAACGGCGCTGTGCTCTTGCAGGAAAATGTTGTAAATTTCAGAGCGGGCAGTTTAGAGGCGTTAAAGCAAATGTCCGATTATTTAGGCGACAGTGTAAATTTCTGTTTAGATGTCAAGCAAGCCTTGCGCGGCGGATATTCGCCCTATGATGTTTTAAAACTGTTGGGGCATAAAATCAAGCACCTGCATTTAAGCGACAGCAACGGCAAATATGACTGTATGCTGCCCACAAGCGGCGAGTTTGATTTTAACACCTTTTTGTCGGCTGCGGCGGCAAACGGCTATAAAGGAAACGCCGTAATCGAGGTTTACCGCAGTGCGTACAACAACCCGTCGGAGCTTTTTGATTCGCATAAAAGATTGCTTAAAAAAGTTTTTTAAAAATTTTTTAAAAAAGTGTTGACAAACAGATACACTTGTTGTATAATCATCTTCGCCGCTTAAGAAGGGCGGCGCAATACAGTCGGTGTTGATTGCGGTGAGGGTCCACCCGTTCCCATTCCGAACACGGAAGTTAAGCTCACTTGCGCTGAAAATACTTGGCGGGCAGCTGCCCGGGAAGATAAGTAGATGCCGACACAAAAACAGCCTGATGCATTAGCATTAGGCTGTTTTTTATCCAAGACTTTGTCTTGATTACATACAATGCTTCGCATTGATTACATACGCGGCTTCGCCGCAATTACATACAACACTTCGTGTTGATTTTATGAGGCGATATTTTGGCGGAAAATTTGTTGCTTTGCTACTCGGAACAATTAGCTACCGAAATTGAATTGCTTTGCAAAAAAATGAACGGTAATTCTAATGTTGCATTTCAAATTCGCAACTCATCTTCAAGTGTTTTTGCAAATATCAGCGAAGCGCAATACCCACAAAGTCTTGCAGATATGCTTTCTAAATTTAAAATAGCGCGCAAAGAGTGCATTGAAACCGAAAGCTGGCTTAAACTTATGTTTTCGACCAACATAATTGATGATACGATTTATAAAAAATACAGAAATCTTTGCGGCAGAATACGCAAAATGTTAACTTCCTCGTGCATAACCATAGAAGACAAAATAAATAAAAATAACAATCGCCCGTAGGGCGTATGCAATCACGCGTCAGCGTGTATTTTTAATCTTTACAAAACCGTAAAACACATATATAATTATATACACATCAAGCAAAAGGGGGCTATTAAAATGAATTACAGCATAAACACCGCAATTTTCGGCAACACCTTTGCCGTGCCGTGTGATGTTGCGGACAAGCATTTAAAATTAGCCACCCTGTCACAGCTTAAAGTATTGCTTTATTTTATGCGCAACATATCCGACGGCATAAACCCCGAACAAATATCAAAGGCCACGGCTCTGCCTCAAAGCGAGGTTGACGACGCGTTGCTTTTTTGGTCGCAGTGCGGCATTTTAAAAAGCGAGGCTCCCGTGCAAAGCCGCGTGCGCGAAGCGGTTGTTGTAACGGCTCAAATGCCGTCGCGCGCCGATGTAATAAAGCGCGGTCTTGAGGATGAACGCCTTGCCTTTTTGCTGCGTGAGGCGCAGCTTAAATTCGGCAGAAACCTGAAACAAAACGAAAACAGCCTGCTTGTTGCTTTGTATGATGACTACGGTATGGATGTTTCGGTTATTCTTTTACTGCTCGGCTATGCCGTAAGCGAAAAAAGGTGCAACATATCGTTTATAAAAACCGTCGCTTCAAAATGGCTTAACGCCGGTGTCGAAACGGTAACCGACGCCGAAGCCTTGATTGCCGATGCCGCAAAGCAAAGGCTTGCGTGGGGCGTGGTTCAAAAAGTGTTCGGAATTGAAAAACGCAACCCCAGCGAAAAAGAGCTTGAGCTTTCAAACAAATGGGTAAACGAATGGTGCTTCGGCACCGATATGTTAAAAGCGGCTTACGATGTATGCGTCGATTCAAAAACCAAGCTGTCGCTTGCCTATATTGACTCGATTTTGAAAAATTGGCACACCTCGGGCTTCAAAACCCCTGCCGATGTCGCCGCCGCAAAGCAAACCAAAAAGTCTGCAAAATCTGCCCAAAAATCTGATTACGCGGGCTATGACCTTGACCTGTATGAAAAAATGCTTAATGAGGACGATTGATTTATGACTCGTGAACAAAGCTACGCCAAAGCCTTTGAAAATCAAAAAAATAAGCTGTCGCAAAAGCGCGCTGCGCTCGAGCAGGCGCTTCAAAATCTGACGGCGCAAAACCCCGATTTTGCCGAAATCAACCGCCGCCTGTCAAGCCTTGGCGCGTCGGTTGCAATAACCGCCCTGTCGGGCGACAGCGCCGCACTTGCAAAATTGCAGGGCGAAATGACCGAGCTTTCGGCTCGCCGCGACAAAATCTTAAAGGCAGAGGGTGTAGGCGGCGTTGTATATGATTGTGAAAAATGCCGTGACACAGGCTACATAAACGGCAAAATCTGCGACTGCATACACTCGGCCGCAAAAAACATTGCCATACAAAGTCTGTCGCAGTCGCTTCCGCTTACAAACTGCCGCTTTGAAAGCTTTGATTTAAACTATTACCCCAACCGTGAAACCGACGGCGCAAACCCACGCAAGCGTATGACAGGCATTTTAAAGCTCTGCCGTGAATATGTTATAAGCTTTGACCCCAAGCATAGCGAAAGTCTGCTTTTTATGGGCGATACGGGGCTTGGCAAAACCCACCTGACTCTCGCCGTTGTTTACGAGCTGTTAAACCGCGGATTTGATGTTATCTACGGCGCAGCATATAACCTTTTTTCCGAAATGGAGACCGAGCATTTTGAACGTCACACAAACGCCCGTTACAATGCGGCTGTAAACTGTGATTTGCTTGTAATCGATGACCTCGGCGGCGAGTTTGTGTCGCCCTACATACAAAGCCTGTTTTATAATATTGTAAACACGCGCGACCTTGCGGGGCTTCCCACCGTTATAAACACCAACCTTACAATGGGCGAAATCGCCTCGCGCTACACACCGCGCGTTGCGTCAAGGCTTATAAAATATACCGCCAAAAAATTCATCGGCAACGACATTCGCCAGCTCAAAGCAATAGAAAAAAATTAACCTTTTAAGACGCTTTTAAATGAAGTGAACCCCAAAGTTTAGACAAAATTAAATATTAAATTGTTTGTGAATGAG
>CAJMBP010000031.1 GCA_905211675.1 uncultured Oscillospiraceae bacterium | reverse complement strand
TTTTACGGTAGCGGTATTTTGAAATACCCGACGCTTCTTCAAAAATATCGCGTCTTTCATCTGATTTTGAGCTGATAATGTTATCGATTTTGCCTTGCCCTATCATTGAATAGCCGTCACGGCCAAGACCGGTATCCATAAAAAGCTCATGCACATCTTTAAGACGAACCGAAACATTGTTTATAAGATACTCGCTTTCATGTGAACGGTAAAAGCGGCGGGTTATCGAAACAAAATCGTTGTCAAAATTCAGGGTTCTGTCGGCATTATCTATATTAAGTGTAACCTCGCAAAAGCCGTGTGGTCGGCGCGTATCAGTACCGCCGAAAATAACATCCTCCATCGACTGTCCGCGCAGACTTTTTGTTGACTGCTCACCAAGCACCCAACGCACAGCGTCAGAAATATTACTTTTGCCGCTGCCGTTAGGTCCTACTACCGCAGTAATGCCTCTACCGAATTTTAAAATTGTTTTATCGGCAAAGGATTTAAAGCCCTGAATTTGTATTGAACTTAAAAGCATTATTATCTCCTTTCGGCTCTTATTTGAAATTCATCTAATGAATCGTCGATTTTAACCGTGCATTCAAAGCCGAGATTTTTTAAAAAAATTATATTTTGTTTGTGCTGTCCTATCATTTTTGAAACTGAACTTTTGTTTACAAACAGCGCATATTCCCCCGCTGCTTTAAGTAATTTTAATGCATTTTCAAGCATCAGTTTTGAATAACACAATTCACTGAACGCAGGGTGCCAAGGACCCGCAACATAGCTTTGCTCCTCTATTGTATGAAGACCGAGCCGTATAACGTTTATTTTTGAATCGTAAAACATTTTAAGAATTTTCGCACATAAATTTACGGCTTCATCAAGGGTTTGCGGCTTATATTTATTCTTATAATATAAATTTGCCAAATCGGTATTTTTAAGAACAATTGTCGGATAAATTCGCACATTATCGGGGTGCAAACCTATAATTCTCTGTGCCGTGTAAACATCAAATTCGTCGCAGTCTTTATAAAGACCGGTCATCATTTGCAAGCCTAATTTAAAACCGTTATCTTTTATAAGGCGTGACGCCGATTCAACATCTTTTGCCGTATGACCTCGGTTATTACTTTTAAGCACATCGTCATTTAAGCTTTGCGCACCGAGTTCAATGGTGGTAACACCGTATTTTTTAAGTGTATTTAAAACATCAACATCAACAGCATCGGGACGAGTGGAAATTCTTATTCCTGAAACCGTGCCTTTTTCAACAAATTTATGAGCGGCTTCAAGTAATTCAAGCATATAATCACGATTTATTGCCGTAAAACTGCCGCCGAAAAAGGCTATTTCAGTATTTTGGGGGTTGAATTTCGGTGAATTTACAGCAACATTTACCGAATCGATAACATCATTTGAGTGGGGTATTTTCGAGGTTCCCGTAATATAGCGCTGATTGCAGAAACTGCACATATTCGGACAACCGATATGAGGAACAAATATCGAGATATTTGCATGAGCGGAAGTCATAAAATTTCACCCATAAGCTCTAATGCCTGTTTTGCCGCCATTTGTTCGGCCTGCTTTTTGCTCTTGCCCGTTCCTTTTCCTATTACATTTGAATTAAGATGAACCTCTACGGTAAAGGATTTATTGTGGTCGGGACCCGATTCGTTAACAAGAATATAACTGACGCTTTCTTCGGGGTTTCGCTGAATAACCTCTTGCAAAGTAGTTTTATAATCTTTAAAAGTATCGTCTTCACAATGTTTAATATCACGCAAAACGGTGTTCATAATATGCGCTTTAGCGGCGTCCATTCCGCCGTCAAGATAAACCGCCGCAAGCACTGCTTCAAAAGCGTCGGCCAAAATCGAATCGCGTTCTCTGCCGCCGTTTTTATCCTCGCCCTTACCTAACTTTAAGTAATTACCAATACCGAGTTCTCTTGAAAATTCGCATAAAGATTTTTCACAGACAAGTGATGCTCTCATGCGCGTAAGCTCACCCTCAGGCATATTTGGAAATTTATTGTAAAGATGTTCGGAAACAATAACAGACAGTACCGAATCGCCCAAAAATTCAAGTCGCTCATTGGAATGTACGCTTCCCCTAACCTCATTGGCGTAGGAAGAATGAACAAGCGCATTTTTCAACAAATCAATGTTTTTAAATTTATAATTTAACCTTTTTTCAAGTGAATTCATTTTGAATCACTCCGCTTTTATAATATTTTCACTTATAGTTTCAATAACATTCTTTTCGGTAAATATGATTGCTTGACGAATGGCGTTTTTGATTGCCTTTGCATCCGAACTTCCGTGTGCCTTAATAACAGGTTTAAGCACGCCGAGCAGGGGTGCTCCGCCGATTTCTGAACTGTCCATCATAGATTTTAGAGAATATAAATCTTTTTTCAGCACAAGAGCCGCCAGCTTATTGAAAACGCTTTTATAAAGCATGGTTTTAATCATTTTAAACAGCGTTATTGAGGTTCCTTCAATAAGCTTAAGTGCAATATTGCCCGTATATCCGTCGGTTATAACTGCATCACAAATACCTTTGGGCATTTCACGCGATTCAATGTTGCCCACAAAATTTATAGGTGCTTGCTTTAAAAGCTTGTATGCTTCAACACGGAGCTCATCACCCTTGGTGTCTTCGGAGCCTATATTAAGCAAACCGATTTTAGGATTACTTATACCCTCAACCTTTTCAAGATATACACTTGCCATAACACCGAATTGAGCAAGCATTTCGGGACGGCACTCTGAATTAGCGCCCATATCCATAAGCATATAATGACCGTCAGGTGACGGTATAAGACCGCCGAGTGCAGGACGCTTTATGCCCTTTATTCTTTTAACCATAAGAGTTCCGCCAACAACAATAGCGCCTGTAGAGCCTGCCGATACAAAGGCATCGGCTCGGGATTCGCACAGTTCTTTAAAAGCCAGCGCCATTGAAGAATCGGAATGGGCTTTTAAAATTGTTGTAGGGTCATCATGCATGGAAATTACATCATCGGTATCGACAATAATCAAATTACCATTAAAGCTTAAAGCGTTATCGTCGATAATTTGTTCTATTTCGGATTTTTTTCCGGTCAATGTAATTTCACAGTTAAACTGATTTGAGGCATCAGATGCACCTTTTATAATCTCAACAGGCGCATTATCGCCGCCGTAAGCATCAACAACAATTCTCATAAAAACTCATCCTCCAAAAAATCTAAAGATCTTTTTGACAGTGCCGCATACCGCTCACGCTTGTCACGAATGTGAATTTCAAGCGGAGGTAATATTCCGAAATTTGCCCCCATGGGCTGAAAATTTGTAACCGAAGAGTCGGTTATATAGCCTAATAATGCGCCTATCATTGATATTTTCGGTAAAATTACGGGCGGTAATTCCTTCAATTTATTGACGGCGTTTATTCCTGCAATAATTCCCGAAGCTGCCGATTCCATATAGCCCTCAACACCCGAAAGCTGACCTGCAAAAAATATATTTTCGGCTTTTTTCAACGATAAATCGGCGTTTAATAATTTTGGTGAATTTATAAATGAATTACGGTGCATAACGCCGTAACGAACAAAATCGGCATTTTTTAGTGCGGGTATCATTGAAAAAACACGCTTTTGTTCACCAAATTTTAAATTTGTCTGAAAGCCTACAATGTTATAGAGTGTCCCTTTGCTGTTTTCTTTTCGAAGTTGAACCACAGCCCACGGGCGATGCCCCGTTTTCGGGTCTTTTAAACCCACGGGCTTTAACGGTCCGAAACGGATAGAATCTATACCGCGCCGAGCTAAAACTTCAATCGGCATACACCCTTCATAAACGTTCGGTTGTTTGTCGAATTCATGAATGGGAGCCCCCTGCGCCGAAACAAGAGCCGCATGAAAATGTTCGTACTCTTGTTTATTCATAGGACAATTTATATAATCACCGTCACCCGATTCCTCTCGGTCGTAACGCGACGCCGTAAAGGCATTGTCAAAATCAATGCTATCCGCCGTAACAATAGGTGCCGCGGCATCATAAAAGCTTAAATTTTCGGCATTGCAAAAACATTCGATGCTTTTTGAAAGCATACCGTCAGTTAAGGGACCCGTAGCAACAACGGTTAATTCATCTGGGTTAATAACTTCGGCAACTTGGTTTATAACGGTTATATTGGCGTTGTTTTTAATTTTTTCGGTTATGTATGCGGAAAATGCATCACGGTCAACCGCTAAAGCGCCGCCCGCAGCAACCTGTGAAGCGTCTGCCGCCTCAAGACAGAGCGAGCCCAAAAGACGCATTTCCTGTTTTAACAGACCTGCGGCAGAATCAATGCATTTGGCTTTCAATGAATTTGAGCATACGAGTTCTGCAAAATTATCGGATTTATGTGCCGGAGATTTTTTTAAAGGCTTCATCTCAACAAGATTAACCTTTATACCCGCATTTGCAATGGCGTATGCCGCCTCGCAGCCTGCAAGCCCCGCACCTATTACGGTAATCTTATCCATTATTTTTCCTCTTTTACGGCTTTCTTACGGGTAGGACATTCTGCATTTATGCAATACTTGCGGCCCCTGATTCCGCTTATTATATAGCCGCCGCACTGCGAACATTTTTCGCCTGTGGGTAAACCCGGCGCCGCAAAATCACATTGAGGATAATTAGAGCAGCCGTAGAACTTTTTACCCTTTTTAGAAATCTTTTTAAGCAGCTTGCCGCCGCATTTTGGGCAGGGCTGTTTAACTTCATCCTCAGGCATGGGTTTTGTATTTTTGCATTCGGGGTAACCGGGGCAGGCCAAAAACTTACCGAAGCGTCCGCTTTTTTCTATCATCTTACGGCCGCACTTTTCGCATATAACATCGGTTTCAACGGCAGGTACCTTAACGCGTTTACCGCTTAAAGACTCTTCTGCCTTTGAATAAAGGTTGTCAAAATTATCATAAAAATCGGAAACGGTTTTAATCCAATCAAGTTCTCCGCTGCCTATTTTGTCGAGCTTAGTTTCAAGGCCTGCCGTAAATTTAACCTCAAAAATCTGTTTAAAATATTCGACCATAAGGTCCGATACAACCATACCGAGCTGGGTGGGCTTAAGCGATTTCTTTTCGCGCTCTATATAGTTTCTTTGAAGTATATTTGTAATTATAGGAGCATAGGTAGAAGGTCTGCCTATGCCGTTTTCGTCAAGTGCCTTTATAAGCGTAGGCTCGGTATAACGCGCAGGCGGTTGCGTGAAATGCTGATTTGAATCAAGCGACTTTAATTTTAGTATGTCATTTTCCTTTATATCATTGGGAATAGAAGCACCGTCTGATGTATCCTCGTCCTTACCTTCTTCATAAAGAACCGTAAAACCGTCAAATTTTACGGAATAACCGTTAGATTTGAATAGGTAATCGCCTGCGGTTATATCAACGGTAACGGTATTTTGAACGCACACCGACATAAGTGATGCCAAAAATCTTTCCCAGATAAGCTTATAAAGCTTATACTGCTCGGGTGTAAGACTGCCCTTAATTTGTTCGGGATCGAAATTTACATTTGTAGGTCTTATTGCCTCGTGAGCGTCCTGTGCCGAGCTTTTGCTTTTAAAATAGCGCGGTTTTGAGGGCAGATATTTATTACCGTATTTTGAAACGATAAACTGATTTGCGGCGGCCCTCGCCTCTTCGGAAATTCGCAGCGAATCAGTACGCATATAGGTAATAAGACCGGTGCTTCCGTAACCGGCAATATCCAAGCCTTCATAAAGCTGCTGTGCTACACGCATGGTTCTTTGACCTGTAAAGCCTAATTTTCGCGACGCTTCCTGTTGAAGTGTCGAAGTGGTAAACGGAGGAGCAGGCTGTTTATTGCGTGTTCCTTTTTTTACATCAGCCACTTTATACTCGGCATTTTCAAGACTTTTAACTATTTTTTGGGCAGCTGTTTCATCACGGATATCGGAAATTTTTTCTCCGTCGGCAGTTCCGTAAAGCTTGGCAGTAAAAGTTTTTTTGGAAAGTGCCAATTTTGCCTCAACAGTCCAATATTCTTCACTGTTAAAGGCAAGAATTTCTCTTTCTTTATCGACAACAAGCCGCAAGGCAACCGTTTGCACTCTGCCTGCCGAAAGTCCGCTTTTTACCTTTCGCCATAAAAACGGACTTAATTTATATCCGACTATTCGGTCAATTACGCGTCTTGCCTGTTGTGCATTCACAAGGTCTGTATCAATTTTATGAGGATTTTTTATACCCGCTTTAACACCGGTTTCTGTTATTTCGTTAAAGCAAATACGGTTTTTTTCATTCAAATCAAGACCTAAAATATGAGCCAGATGCCAAGAGATGGCCTCTCCTTCACGGTCAGGGTCGGTAGCAAGCAAAACCTGCTCGCTGTCGGCGGCAGCTTCTTTTAAAGATTTGATAACATCTTTTTTATCTGCCATATTTATATACTGAAGCTTAAAATTATTCTCAACATCCACTCCGAGTTTAGATTTGGGCAAATCGCGGACATGACCCTTTGATGCCATAACATTATAACCCGCGCCCAAATATTTTTTAACGCTTTTAATTTTTGAAGGTGACTCAACAATAACAAGCTTTGCCATCATTTTACTCCTTTAAATAACTATACTGTAAGTTCATAAATGCCGCCCGGTTTTGCTTTTATCAGGTTCTCGATTTCAAGTTCGGTCAAGGCCGAAATCAGTTCATCGTCCGATAAACCGAGTGTTAACAAATCGTCGGCGGTAAATTTTGAATTAACTAAATTATTATACACTATTTCTGCTTCTTTTGAAAGACCTAACTGTGATTTCTTTAAAATTTTTTGATTGTCTTTTTCAGAATTATCTTTGCAAAAAGCCTTTTCAATGTCAATCTTTTCATGAAATGCAGGAATATACTGATTAAAAATATCACTTGCGTCAAGCAACACATAAGCGCCGTCACGCAAAAGCGCATTTGAACCCTTGTATTCGGGCAGCGTGGGATTTCCGGGGATAACAAAAACATCTCTGCCCTGCTCATTTGCAAGCCGTGCGGTTATCAGTGCCCCGCTTTTTATTCCGGCTTCTATAACCACGGTGCCCAACGAAATTGCCGACACTATTCTGTTGCGAATGGGAAAAGCATATTTTGTTGCCGACGCATACGGCGGATATTCACTGATCAAACAGCCGTTTTTGGTTATTTCCTGCCTCATTTGACGGTTTTCGGGCAAATAATCACTGCAAATTCCGCATCCCAATACAGCAATGGTTTTACCCTTTGCCGCAAGGGCGCCTTTGTGCGCACAGGTATCTGCGCCCAAAGCGCCTCCGCTTGCAATAATCATTCCTGCCGCACACAACCGTTTTGCCAAAGAAAATGATGCTTTTTTACCGAATTGTGAAATTTTACGCGGACCCACTATCGAAATAACAGGCTCTCTGTCAATTTCGGGGAGCTTTCCTTTTATGTATAACACAATCGGAAAATCCGCAATACTGCGCAATCTTTCGGGGTATTGTGTATCAAGCGGAGTTATTATAAAAATATTATTTTTTACGCAGTCATCGATTATTTTGTAAATGCTTTCGACATCTATACTTAATATTTTATCAGCCGCTTTGCTTTCAACAGCACCGTATAGGGTAACTTTTTCAAACGGTTGCGTAAGTAAATTTTTTTGGTTTAAAATATTATAAGTTTTGACTGCTTTCATACTGCCTGCGCCGAAAGCCTGTTGCAATCTTATTAAATTTACAAGTGTCACATTATCGTTTTTCAGTTCCATTTTTATTTCATCATTTCCCACATAGCGATTGATGCCGCCGCGGCCGCGTTAAGCGATTCCGCTTTTCCTACCATAGGAATTGTAATATGCAGGTCGGCACATTCGATTGTTTTTTCGGTAAGCCCGTTTGCCTCGTTACCTATAAGCAGCACATCGCCGTTTTTGAAACCTGCTTTTGTAATACTTTGAGCAGTACTGTCAACAACACATGCAAATGAGCGTAAACCGTTTTCTTTAATAAATTCGGTAATATTGTCGGTAATATAAATCGGCACACGAAGCAGAGTACCCATTGACGCTCGCATTGATTTAGGCGAGTATGGGTCGCAACCGTTTGTTGAAACTATTATTCCGCTTACACCTAAAGCCTCTGCCGTGCGCGCAACCGCACCCAGATTTGAAGGGTCGGAAATGTTTTCAAGTGCAATGTATCTGCCTTGATGTGATATTTCTATCTTTGTTTCGGGCATATTTGCAACTGCCATTATTCCTTGAGGAGTATTTGTATCACAAATTTTTTTAAATAAATCCTCACGCAATATATAGCAGTTTTCGCTGACAGACTTTAAATTTTTAACGGCAGCTGCATTTTTATTTATTGCATTTTCTGTTACAATCAGTTTATTAAATTTAATACCGTTATCGTAAGCGTCTAAACATATTCTGAGTCCTTCAAGAACGAAAAGCCCGCTGTCACGCCTCTCCTTTGCGGAATTTTGCAAGCCGATAACAAACTTAATAAGCGGATTGTCTTTTGATGTAATTTGTCTGAATTCCTGCATATATTTCTCCTAAAATAAAAGCAAAATTCGCCCGAGATATTGTTCTCGGGCGATATAAAATTACTTTTCCAATGCCTTTTGAGCGGTTTTTACAAGATTTGCAAAACCTGCCTCATCATTGACTGCAATGTCAGCAAGCATTTTACGGTTAATCTGAACTCCGGCTTTATTAAGACCGTTCATAAATGTTGAATAATTCATACCGTTCATTTTTGCAGCCGCAGAAATGCGGGTAATCCAAAGACGGCGAAAATCACGCTTTTTAAGGCGGCGACCGATATAAGCATAATTGCCTGATTTCATTACCGCCTCTTTAGCGGTTTTAAAAAGTTTTGATTTAGCGCCAAAATAACCCTTGGCAAGTTTTAAAGTCTTTTTTCTTCTTTTGCGTGTTGCTAACGCACCTTTTACACGAGCCATTTCAAGTTTCCTCCCATTTCTGTTTTCCGATTATTTATACGGAATAAGTTTCTTTACGGTTGCAACGTTTGTTGTGTCAGCGCATACAACCTTACGCAAATTTCTCTTACGCTTTGTAGTCTTTTTGTTAAGAATATGAGACTTGAAAGCATGAGCGCGTTTTACCTTGCCGTTTTTTGTGAGTTTGAAGCGCTTTTTAGCGCCGCTGTGTGTTTTAATTTTAGGCATTTTTATATCCTCCTATAAATTTTATTTACCAGATTTAGGTGCCAAAAACATAAGCATGTTTCTGCCTTCCATTTTAGCGGCCTTTTCAACAGTGCAATAATCGGCACAATAATCAGCAAATTTGGCCATAAGTTCAAGCCCGATTTCGGTGTGTCCTAACTCGCGGCCTCTGAATCTTATTGCAACCTTAACCTTATTACCCTCTTTTAAAAAGCGGATAGCATGATTGCCTTTGGTTTCAAAGTCGTGAGTGTCGATACCGAGACCGATAATACGAATTTCTTTTATCTCGATTGTTTTTTGGTTTTTCTTGGCCTCTTTTTCACGCTTCATCTGTTCAAAGCGATATTTGCCGTAATCGATAATTTTACAAACCGGCGGGTCGGCGTTTGGCGACATACACACAAGATCCAAATCTTTTGAATAGGCTGTCTCAAGCGCTTTTGCGATTGGTAAAATACCAAGCTGAGAACCATCGGAATCAATAACCCGAACCTCTTTAAACTTTATTGCCTCATTAATCGTTAATTCTTTAATGCCGATTTTAAAGCACCTCCGTAAATGGTAATATAATAACAAAGACGTGAACACAATATGCCCACGTCTAATAAAACAAAAAATTGAATTATTAACCTTTCGATAACACACGATAAGGTGAGGACACAAATATGTTCTGCTTCATTGTCAACAATTATTATAACACCGTTTTATTATTTGTCAAGAGTTTTTTATTCGTTTAACGCAAGTTCCTTGATTGACCGCAGTTGATAGTTAACATGCTTTAACAATTCGGGATTACGCAATGCCGTTGCGGCTCCCCTAACAACACTGTGCGTAGGGTCTTCAAGTGTGTGCACCGGCGTTCCGGTGTACTCTGAAATAAGCTTATCCATACCGTTAATAAGCGAGCCGCCGCCTGTTAGATACAATCCGTCGGCGTTTATGTCGGCAACTAAATCGGGGTCGGTTTTAGAAAGCACAGAGCGTATTGCATTACAAATTGAGTCGGCGGTTTCTTTTACCGCATCATACACCTCGGACGAGGTAATTTCAAAGCTTTCGGGCAATCCCGTAAAAACATTTCTGCCTTTTGCAACAATGGCTATTTCGACAGGTCGCTCAATTACGGTGCCTATTTGCTTTTTTATTGATTCGGCCATAAGATTGCCTATTTCGATATTATACTCTTTTCTGATGTACTTAACTATCTGTGCATCAAAATCAAACGATGCGATTTTAAATGATTCGCAAACCGAAATTCCGCCCATAGATACAACTGCTATATCGGTTGTTCCCGCTCCGATATCGACAATTAAATAGCCGTGCGGTTTTGAAAAATCCAAGCCCAGCCCGAACGCCACAGCCAACGGACTTTCGATTACCGAGATACTTCTTCCACCTGCCGACTCAACAACATTTGACATGGAATGATGTTGCAGTTCGGTAAGTCCAACAGGCAAGGTTGCCATAATTTTAGGTCTTAATATTCTGTTGCCGAAAGCCGCTGTCATATATTCTTTAAGCATAGCCTCAGCAATATCGTAATCGGCAATGATACCGTGCTCAATCGGCATTACACATTCCAACGATTCGGGGGTTCTGCCCATGGTTTGCTTTGCTGTTTCCCCAAAATACACAGGTTCCCAGCTTTCGCTGTCAACCGTAACAACACTCGGCAGTTCAAGAACTACTTTAGAACCCGAAAAAATCACAGTTTTTGAAGAGCCTATATCTATACCAATTTCAGTAGCCATAATTTAATCACCGCCTATATTATACAACATTACATAACATATTTCAATTTTCTTTTTCCGATTTTATTTTTGTGCAAAGCGCCGTTACACAATAAACTGCGTCTGCTCCGGCATATAAAAGCATTTTAGAGCATTCGTCAAGCGTTGCGCCGGTTGTTCTTATGTCATCAACCAACAAAACCGTTTTTCCGTCAATTCTGAAATTGTAATCGTATTTTCCTTCAACATTAACCAAGCGCTCTTTTATAGTAGATTTATGCTGTAATTTACTGCTCTTACGGCAATACAAAACATCTTTAAAATACGGAATGACCAATTCATTTGACATTGCACTTGCAATGTATTCGCAATGATTGTAATGAGTATTGTTAAAAAATCCTCTGTTTGAAGGCACACTGCATATAAGGTCAAAAGAAACATCACCGTATAAAATTTTAACCGCTTCAGACATTTCTTTCGCAAAAAAGTTTACATAATGCCGAAGTCTGTTAAACTTATAACGGTAATACGCTCTTTGTGCTATACCGTCGTTTTTAAAAACCGAAATCAGTTTATCAAAACGGTATATGTTGAAATTACAAACACATTCGTCTTTTTCGAATCCGCAGTTTAAACACAGATTTTCAAGGCAGTTCCGTTCGATTTTTGCCTCACAAATGTTACAGAGCGTTTTCTCTTCATCAATAATATCGCCGCAACCCATACACTTATTAGGATAAACAGCACTGATTAAATATTTAAAAATCTTCATCCTCTGTCAAAAACTCTTTAAGCATTGTATATCTTAAAGTTTTACGGTCATTTTCAGCCATTTTATTGAAAACTCCCTCACTTCCTACCGCGATAAGCAATTTTTTTGCCCGCGTAACCGCTGTATAAAGCAGGTTTCGGTAAAGCAGCTGTTGCGGCACATCAAACAGGGGTAAAATCACACATTCAAATTCGCTTCCCTGACTTTTATGAACCGTTACAGCATACGCAAGCTCTAACTCACCGATATTCTCGGCAAAATATGTAGCCGTTCTGTCTTCAAATTTTACCTTTATTATGCCGCCTTTAATATCAATCAATGTTATATAACCGACATCTCCGTTGAACACTCCGTAACCGATATCACCGCTGTCGCGTTCCCACTGTAAATCATAGTTATTTTTTATTTGCATAACTTTATCGCCCGTTCGGTAATAAACGCCTTTATAACTCAACTGCGGCTGATTCTCATTGCGCGGATTGAGTGTTGCCTGCAACAAATTGTTAAGATTTACAGTGCCCGATTCACCCTTTCTCGACGGGCAAAGAACCTGAATATCTGTCAGTCGGTCCAAACCGTATGCATTTGACAAACGGCTTTCACACAGTTCTAAAACCGTACTGCACACATCGGCAGATGTGTTTTTATGCAGAAAGAAGAAATCACTGCTTTTATTGCTCAAATCGCACGCCGTACCGTTGATAATAGCATGTGCATTTGTTATGATCGTGCTGTTCATAGCTTGTCTGAACACTTTTTTTAAGCACACGGCGGAGTACTTTTCAGACGCCAATATATCGTTTAAAACATTACCTGCCGCGATGCTGGGCAGCTGGTCTGTATCGCCCACCAAAATTATACGGCACGAAATTTTTAAAGCCCTCAGCAGACTTTCAAACAAAAGCGAATCTATCATAGACGCCTCGTCAACAATTAACACCTCACATTCAAGCGGATTGCGCTCATTGCGTGAAAACTTTTTATTTTGTTCGTCTGCCCACTCAACCTCGAGCAAGCGGTGAATTGTTTTAGCCTCTCTGCCTGTAAGTTCTGTCATACGCTTTGCCGCCCGCCCCGTAGGCGCAGCCAACTGAATTTCGGCTTTTCTTTGCTCAAAAAGCTCTATAATTGCATTTAGTGTTGTTGTTTTTCCCGTGCCGGGACCGCCGGTAAGCACAAAAACAGAGTTGCCGAACGCATTTTTGATAGCCGTTCGCTGCAAGTGCTCAAATTTTATTCCGAGCTTATTTTCAACATAATCAATCTCAAGCTCATCGATAGAAGCGAGCGAATTATTAAAACTTTTTGCCGCCTTCAGGCGTGCTGAAATATATTCTTCGGCGTTATAATAGTTAGGCAGCATTAAAAAGTCATTATCGCAGACCGTTTTTGTTCGAATTATGAGTTTTTCTATCATTTTATCGCATATACGGTCAATTCTCAGATTATCGCTTTCAAGCAAAGAAGCCGCCACATCAATAAGCTTATTCCGCGGCAGACAGGTATGTCCGTTAAGAAGATTTTTACGCAAAACATACTCTATTCCGGATATAAGTCTGAGCTCATTGTCGGGTGAAATTCCGAAATCAAATGCTATTCTTTCAACCGTTTCAAACGGAAGGTCGATATCTTCACGGCACAAAATATAAGGATTTTCCTTAATCGTTTGACTTGATTTTGTACCTAACGCCTGAAAAACCGCAATACATTTTTCAAAAGAAATCTTATACGGAGCAAGCAACAGCATAAGCTCGCGAATGCCAAACTGTTTTTTGTATTCTTCTGAAATATTATAGGCTTTGTCAACAGATATGCCTTTTATAAGCGACAGCTCTTCAGGATGATTTTCTATAATTTCGAGCGAATCAGCTCCGAATTTTTCGACAATATGCTCCGCTGTTGCAGGGCCCACGCCCCTTATAATTCCGGATGACAAATAACGCAATATGGCCGCCACGGTTTTGGGCGCCACCGTCTCGTACATTTCAGCAGAAAACTGTTTACCGTAGGTTTGATGAACGGTGTATGTACCTGTAAATTTAACATTGTCGCCTACCGAAATAAACGGAAAAATGCCGACAACGGTTAAATGTTCACGACCCGCCTTTACGGTGCAAACAGTATAACCGTTTTGTTTGTTACTGTATGTTATTTTTTCAACCAAACCGCTTATTTGTGTTTTTTCACCAAAATCAGTATCAGTCATTTAACCTTCTCCCGCAAAATCTATATATTCCGTAATTTGCTTTTTTGAACAAAGTATAATATTTTTACCCTTAATATACTCTGCACAGCTAATAATTTCTTTTGTTTCAAGATTTTCATTGATTGCTATTATTCCGTTTGAATAACTGTCGCCGTTCCAGCGGATTTTTTGCCATAAATATTCAAGTTGACGCAAGGCATATCCGGATTCAAGCTGTACAAACGTATAGGTTTTAACCCTTTTCCCGGGAAAATAAAACATCATTTTTACAATATAAATGAACTCACAAAGCCCGGAAACGGCAAAAATAAGTAATAAAATCAATAAAACCGTTTTAACCACAAATACCACCTCATCACATATTATGCAATTAAGGCGGTATTTGATATTTTGGTATTAGCTTAATGTTATCGAAATGCTGTAGGTTCCTACCTGCCAAACATTTTTGTATTTATCTGATTTGATTACGGCTTCAACCGTATGGTCACCTGCAGATTTATCGGTTAAATCAACAACCGCATAAAAATCAGTCGCCTTGAGCCCGCTTACAACATCTTTAGGTCCGCACACCTTAACATTTCGAATTCGTGTGTCGGTTTTAGCCTTCAGATTGTTACCGACACCCGTGCAACGAATATCCTTAATATCAAAAACGGTATCGGCATAACCCGAAGTATCAATGCTTACCGTAAAATAGTCGATACTGTCAAGCAATTTAACACCGTCAGGCAAAGCGGGAGACACTTCGAAAATATTTGTTGATGTCGAAACCTTTCGAAAATCGATTGTTGAAAGCGAAACACTGCCTATTTTGTCAACAACCTCTGGCGTTCCTATTACCGTGACTTTATTTTGGTCAATACTGTACGAAATATTATTTTCGCTTATTCCCTCGGGTAGATTACTGAACACCGCTTTACATGATACGGTTGCCATTTTTGAAATAGGCTGTAAAACCTTTACGCCGGTAAACGAAAGCGTTAAAAACGAATTCGTAATTAAATTATCGTTTGCATCATAAACAAGGCCGTCAGATGTAAACCTGTAAATAATTTTTTCGTTACTGTCGTAAAGAACTATATCGCTGTCAAAGGTTTGTGAGGTGCTTAATGTTTTATTAACCTCTGCCAATGTTCCGACAGAAGCAATTTTGTCCATTGTAGTACGCGGGCCTTTAATAGTTATGGTGTTTTGCTGGGAGTCGGAAACAACGGGAGCTTCGGCAACCAGCCCCTCAGACGCTCCGACACCTATTAGTTTTGGAACAAGTGTAAACTCTTTCGCATCAATATAATCAAAGGTGACATCAATAGACGACGGGGATATTGACGTAAAGGTATAACCCGTTTTTGAACTGTTGCTGTTACCTACAATATCGAGTGAATATGTGCCCGCAGAGTTAATGTCAACCAATGATGCCGATAGAATGAAATCCTCGGATTTTAGGGAACTTACCACATAATTAGGCCCGCTGACTGTTACGGTAAACTTTTGCGACGCAACATCTGAAACAATACCCAAACCCATTTCTGCGGCGGCAGTACCTTCAATTGATATTGCAGCCGAAACATCTGTAAAGGTTTGTGTACGAATGGGGTTTTGAGTCATTGTAATGCCCAACCACATAGCAAAAGCAATAACAATAGACAACACGACCGTAAAACGCTTGTTAAAAATCAAATAGCTAAGACGCAAATGTTGAGGAATTTTAATCTTCATTGTCTTTTTCCTCCTTTACGGCGTCATCTTTTTTTGATATTTTGAAAGAAAAAAGATTTTTAATTAACGCTTTTATTGCATTGTCTTGCTTTTCTTCATAAATATCAATCAGCTTTGACTTAATTTCATCGTAAGCCGTGGCAACGCTGTAATCACGCTTAATAGTACCGTTAAAGGCTATAGAAATTGTGCCCGTTTCTTCGGAAACCACCAAAACGACCGCATCGGAATTTTCGGTCATGCCGATAGCAGCTCTGTGTCGGGTGCCGAGCTGTGACGAAATTGCCGTATTTGAAGTAAGCGGTAAAATGCAGGCTGCCGCATATATTCTGACGTCGCGTATAATAACGGCGCCGTCGTGCAAGGGTGATTTAGGATAAAAAATATTATTTACCATAGAAACGCTTACACGGGCGTCAACAACAGTTCCCGTATTTATTATTTCACCCAACTGTGTTTTGCGTTCAAAAACAATCAGCGCGCCTGTTTTGCTTTTTTGCATTTCGCCGGCCGCTTTGCAAATGCTGTCAACTGCAGCAAGCACTTTTTCGCGCTCGCTGTCGGCAGAGCCCGCATACGCAAGATTTGTTTGCCCCACACGCTCAAGTAAACGGCGTAGCTCGGGTTGAAAAATTATTGCAACAGCAACAATGGCGGAGCCGAACACCGCTGACAGCACCCATCGCAAAACTACAAGTTCAAAAGCAATCGAAAATGCATAAAGGGCCAACAAAAACGCGATTCCTTTAACTAACTGCCCTGCCCTTGTCTCACGCAGAAAAGCAATGGCTTTGTATATTATAAAAGCCATAATAACAATATCGAGAATATCGAAAATTCTTACATTTGAAATGGTGTAAACAAACTGATTCCACAATGTGTATATTGCATCGAAAACAACGCCCAAAGTATCATTCCTTTACTTATATACTGTCTCAAATGTATTTTATCATATATTTTTTTTACAATCAATAGTATTTTTAGCTATTTTAAAAATTTTTTTAACCTATTTAACAGCATGTTGACTTCTGTTTGGTTGTTAAAAACAGATGGAGAAAATCTAACCGCTCCGCTTTTTAATGTTCCTACCTTTCGATGCGCCGTAGGCGCGCAATGCAGGCCGGCTCTGAGTGCAAAACCGCCTTTATTTAAAAATTCCGCAGTTTCTTCCGACGGTATGCCCGAAATATTAAAGGGTAAAACCGGAACATAACCGCAATCTGTAGGATTTGTATAAAGCTCTGCCTTTGAATTTTTTAAAAGTCCTTTATAAAAATACCTAACCAAGCCCATCTCATATTCATATATTCTGCATTTTGATTTTATAAAATTTATTCCGGCGGCCGTTCCCAAAACAGCCGGCAAATTCAGCGTTCCGCTCTCTAGCATTTCGGGCATTATCTCCGGCTGGTTGAAATCAACCGAAATCGTTCCTGTTCCGCCCTCAATTACGGTTCTTTTAAGCGGTTTTCGTGCTATCAAAACACCTATGCCCATAGGTGCGTAAAGCCCTTTATGGGGCGCTATACACAGAAAATCAATATTCATTTTTTTCATATCTATCGGTACAACCCCCGCCGCTTGAGCCGCGTCAACACCGAAAAAAAGACCGCGCCTTTTACAAATTTGACCTATTTTTTCAAGCGGTAATATTTTTCCGGTTACATTTGAAGCAGCGGTGCAAAATATCATTTTTGTGTTTTCTTTTATTAAAGCTTCAAAGTTTTTAACGGTTTCCGTGTCATTAAAAAAAGATACATTTGCCGTCGAATAGGAAATGTTTTTCATTATATTAAGCGGTCTCATTACGGCATTGTGTTCTAAGTCGGATATTATTACATTATCTCCCGAGTCCAATAAGCCTTTTAAAACAAAGTTTATGCTTGCAGTACAGTTTTGAGTAAACGCAACATTTTCCGCTCCGTCTGCACCGAAATATTCCGAAATAATTTTTCGCGATTCATAAACCTTTAACGCTGCTTTTTGTGATAAATCATGACCGCTTCTTCCCGGATTTGCACAAAGATTTTTCAAAGTATAATCAACGGCATTTATAACGCCTATCGGCTTATGACCGGTAGTTGCCGCATTGTCAAAATATATCATAACATCACCTACTAATCTTTATTGTTCAAAAGCAGCCCGTATCATAGGGCTGCTTTTGACACTACCGTATTATACTTATGCTATAATTTCATACCGTTTATTTCGAAAATTTTAACCCCAGAATTTGTCAGCAATCCGATTATTCTGTCGCGACTTCCCTCGGCAACAATTACATAACCGCAACCGACACTGCCATTTTTGTTTGTTTTGCGCTCAATATACGCCTTTATTCCCGATTTTCGCAGTAAATCTCTACCTTTTATAGCATAAGTCACACTGCCTACAGAGATTATATAGCGTTGCAATTTTAACACTCCAATTCAACACTTTGAACACATTATTATAGAAAATTTCTACATTACATAATATGCCCGTTATCAAACCGCGACACATTTAACCCTCATATACTTTTTTACGGTAAAACGAAAACAAAACAATCAACACAATAGGAAAAAGCAACATCCCCGCAATTCCTGC
>CAJMBP010000030.1 GCA_905211675.1 uncultured Oscillospiraceae bacterium | reverse complement strand
TTAACAGTAAAATAAATAAAATGCAACATTAAAGATTTCTTAATAAATTAAATACTTTTATCTTAAAAAACAAATTGGTATAATATTTTCGGAGGTTGAGGAAGAGTGTATAACATTTTGGTTTGTGATGACGAAAAGGATATTGTTTCGGCTTTAAAGATTTATCTTGAGTCTGACGGTTACAAGGTTTTTACTGCTTTTAACGGTAAAGAGGCACTTGATGCGGCTGCTGAAAATGAAGTGCATTTAATTCTTATGGATATAATGATGCCTGTTATGGATGGTATAACCGCCATGGTTAAACTGCGCGAAAGCAGTAATGTGCCTGTAATTTTGCTTACGGCAAAGAGCGAAGATACCGACAAAATACTCGGTCTCAATGTCGGTGCTGACGATTACATTACAAAACCGTTCAATCCTGTTGAAATGTTGGCGCGCGTGCGCTCGCAAATAAGGCGCTATACAAAATTGGGCGGCAATCTTGTTCAGTCGGGCGATGATGTGTTGACAGTTGGGGGAATATCGCTTAACGATGCTTCAAAAACGGTTACGGTTGACGGTGACGATGTAAACCTCACGCCTACCGAATACGCAATTTTAAAACTGCTTATGGAAAATAGGGGCAGGGTAATGTCACAAAAAGAAATTTATGAAAAGGTACGAAAAGAGTTGGCGTTCGGCGCCGAAAATACAATAGCCGTACATATCCGTCATCTGCGTGAAAAAATAGAAATAAATCCGTCGGAGCCTCGGTATATAAAGGTTGTCTGGGCACACGGATATAAATTTGAGGGATAAAGTTATGAAAAATGCTTTAAATAACATCGCGCTTAAAATTTTGGCGATTGTTTTGTCGTTTGTTTTGTTTTTTGCAATGCTCATTTCATTTTTTGCTGTCGGAGTAATGCTGTTTAACGATTTTTACACAAGCGATTTTAAAAGCTGTGAATTTTCAATAATGAGCAACCTTGCGCATGAAGAGCTTTATAAGATTGAGACAATGAATCAAGATTATATTGAAGATTATTATTCCGATAAAAATGTTGTATATGAAGTT
Organism: uncultured Oscillospiraceae bacterium; assembly: GCA_905211675.1. Taxonomy (GTDB): domain Bacteria; phylum Bacillota; class Clostridia; order Oscillospirales; family Acutalibacteraceae; genus UBA737. The sequence goes on along the minus strand of CAJMBP010000030.1, from coordinate 17,378 downwards.
GAAAATTTAATGACGGGCAAATCAATTTCAAATTTTAAAGGTCAGGATTACATCGGTTATGCGTCGAAAACTGTTTATGAATCAATTTATGTAAATATAGACGGCGAAATACGCGGCGAAAACGGTGTTCATTATGAAGCCTCTAATACAGGTGACGATGAATATTTGATTTTTGACGACGAAACACGCGAAATTCTTACCGAGATTGACGACAAACAAGAAATAAGATTTACGGTTTACATTCCGCAAAAGTTGCAATACACCGACCGTTTTTGGCTTGCGGATAAACTTATTACAATCGGATATAACAATCGGTATGTGCTTATTTTTATCGCAATTATTTCGCTTTGCCTTTGCATTGTAGTTTACAGTTACTTGTTTATGGCGGTAGGGCATAAAGCAGGTGCCGAAACTATAAAACCAACGCCGATAAACCGTGTTCCTGCTGATATTTTAACTGCGGCGGTGCTTCTTTTAGGCGGCTGCGGTGTGGGACTTTTTGCCGAATTGAGCGGTCTTGTGACAGGTATTGTATTCGGCTCGGTGATACTTACTTTCTTATATTTTTTGTGCCTTTGGTATTTGCTTAGCATAGTCGCACAGGCAAAAGCAAAAACATTGGTAAAGCACACCTTTTTATATTGGTGCTTTAAAAAGCTTTCAAAACTCGCAAGAGTTTTCACACACATCTTTAAAAATGTAAATACCGTTTACAAAGCCGCTCTTGTAATAGGAGCAATTTGGGTATTGCAGTTTATTCTTATAGGCTTCAATGCCTATGAAGCAGATAATCTGATTATATCTTGGCTTGTAATCAGCGCAGTTGTTTCTGTTTTGCTGTTGCTTGGCGCCATTGCTTTTCAAAAGGTAAAAGCCGGCGGCGAAAAGATTGTGAACGGCGACCTTGAAAATAAAATCGACACTGCCTATATGTTCGGTGATATTAAAGATTTTGCCGAAAGCCTTAACAACATAAACAACGGCTTACAGTCGGCTATTGACGATAAAATGCGAAGCGAGCGTTTTAAAACCGAGCTTATTACCAATGTTTCGCACGACATTAAAACTCCGCTTACTTCAATAGTCAATTATGTTGACCTTATAAAAAAAGAAGAATGCGAAAATCCTAAAATCGCCGAATATATCGAGGTATTAGACCGCCAGTCAAAGCGACTGAAAAAACTGATTGAGGATTTGGTGGAAGCCTCTAAAGCTCAAACCGGCAATATATCGGTAGAGCTTGAAAGGTGTAATGTTGCGGTGCTTATAAATCAAGCCGTAGGTGAATTCAGCGAGCGGCTGGAAGCCAAAAATTTACAGGTTGTGCAATCGGTCAAAAATGACGAAGCCTATGTTATGGCGGATAGCAGAAGGCTGTGGCGTGTTTTTGACAATCTGCTTACCAATATTTGCAAATATGCCATGAGCGGAACCCGCGTATATGTTGATTTGAACTGTGAAAACGGCAAGGCGATAATCACCTTTAAAAATATTTCCGAAATGCCGATAAATGTGTCGGGCGAAGAGCTTACCGAGCGTTTTGTTCGGGGAGACCGTTCGCGCAATACCGAGGGTAGCGGTTTAGGACTGTCAATTGCCAAGAGTCTTACCGAACTGCAAAACGGCAGTTTTGAAATAAATACCGACGGTGACTTGTTTAAAGCTAAATTAACCTTTGATGTTGTAAATTAAGGAATTTTTATGAATAAGTTTGAAATGTCTAATGTTGAACGCCTTATGTTAAGACGAAAAATAAAAAGAAAAAAGCGTATAAGAACACTTATAATAATTATGCTGTCTGTCATTCTTGTTTTGTGCGGTGTGTTTATCTTTGTAAAAAGCAGGGGCACAAGTTCGGGTGGAAGCTTAGGTGTATTTGAAAAAAAGTTAAATGCCAAAACGCTTGAGTGCCCCGATTATGTAGATGTTCAGTTGATAGACACCGGTCTTGCCAGAACGGGCGTTAAGCTGATTGAAATTAACAATATTGTAATTCATTATGTAGGCAACCCCGGTACAACTGCGCAAAACAACCGTGATTACTTTAATAAAAGCGACACCGAAGTATGCTCGCATTTTCTGATAGGTCTTAACGGTGAGATTATTCAGTGCGTACCGTTAGATGAAAAATCAAACGCCAGCAATAACCGAAATCTTGACACAATTTCGGTAGAGGTATGTCACCCCGACAGCAGCGGCAGGTTTAACGAGGCTACATACAATTCGCTTGTTAAGCTTACGGCATGGCTGTGTGATAATTCGGGCCTTAAAGCGAAAGATGTAATTCGCCACTATGATATAACGGGCAAAGAATGTCCTAAATATTTTGTTGACAATGAGTCTGAATGGGAAAACTTTTTAGATGAAGTAAAACAAGAACTTAAAAATTATTAAAAGAGGTGCTTATTTAATGCTTGAAATTAAAAACCTATCTAAAATTTACAAACCGAAAAAGGGAGTTCCGGTTACGGCGCTAAAGGGCATTAGTTTAAAACTGCCCGATACAGGTATGATATTCTTACTCGGCAAATCGGGAAGCGGCAAATCTACATTGCTTAATTTGCTTGGCGGTCTTGACAGCTATGACAACGGAGAAATTATAATAAACGGCGTATCGTCAAAAAATTTTAAACAGCGTCATTTTGATTCTTACCGCAACACCTATGTCGGCTTTATCTTTCAAGAGTATAATGTGCTTGATGAATTTAATGTCGGTGAAAATATTGCCATTGCCATTGAATTGCAGGGTAAAAAGGCTACCGACCAAGAAATAAACCGAATATTAACGCAGGTTGACCTTGAGGGCTACGGCAACCGCAAGCCCAATGAGCTTTCGGGCGGACAAAAACAGCGTGTGGCAATCGCCCGCGCGCTTGTTAAAAATCCCGAAATCATTATGGCAGACGAGCCAACGGGCGCTTTGGACTCAAACACAGGTAAACAGGTTTTGGATACGCTTAAAAAGCTTTCAAAAGAAAAGTTGATTATTGTGGTATCTCACGACCGCGAGTTTGCCGAAAATTATGCCGACCGCATCATCGAACTTGCCGACGGCGAAGTTATAAACGACCTGACGGTTGATAACGATGTGTGCGAACAAGAAGCTCAAAATCTTACTTTCGGTGAAGACTGCATTACCGTAAAAAGCGGTTATCACCTTACCGAAGAGGATTTAAAGCGTATAAACGAATATATTGACAGCTTTAAATCGGGCAATTTTAAACTTTCCATAAGCGAAAAAAGCAGCGGCAGGTTTAAAAATACCGACACTCAAAAAATTGCTTCAAATACGGCAAGAAGCTTTAAACCCATAAAATCTAAATTGCCGATGCGCAATGCTTTTAAAATGGGAGCAAGCGGTCTTAAACACAAAAAGTTCAGACTTGTAATTACCATATTGCTTTCCTGTATTGCGTTCGGGTTGTTCGGTCTTGCCGATACCTTTGCGGCGTATAATCACATTAAGGTATGCACAAACTCTATTTATGATTCGGGCATTGATTATGCTTCGGTTGTAAAATCAAAAAAATACGGTGATGATTGGTATGATTATAAGCACTATCTTTCCGAAAAAGATTTAACCGACATTAAAACCAATACGGGCGTTTCATTAAACGGTGTGTTTTACCCAAAGGGCGCCGACCTTTCTTTTAACTCAAATATCAATCCCGATTCCAAAACAAGTGAAAGCCAATACGAAATATATTACCCTAATTTTTCAGGCTTTACCGAAATAACCGCTAATACTATCGATGAGTTCGGTTATAAACTTGTAGCGGGTAAATTGCCTGACGGCACAAAAAATGAAATTGCCGTAAGTAAATATATCTTTGAGGTATTTAAAAAGACACAATACACCGACGGAGTACCCGTTAAAGATTCAAAAGGCAAGGAGACATTGGTTTACAACGATATTAAGGACTATTCCGATTTGCTTGATAAAACCATAACCTTAAACGGTACAAAATATATAATAACAGGTATTATTGACACCGGCTTTGACCTCACGCGTTACGAGAGCCTCATAAAGAAAAAAGAAAATCAAAGCTCTGCTCAAAAAATAATCGATTATGCGCTTGTAAATGAGTTTAACTCTCACAAAAATTACAGCATGGCATCTATGATTATGTTAGGCGAAGGCTCTATTGATAAAATGATTGAAGCACAACCGCCTATATACGACATCAACAAGGGTTATTTGTGGTTTTTCGGCTCTAACTTCGGCGTTGACCCGGGTTACCTTACCACCCTTGACAAAGTAGATACTTCCGGCATTGTATGGGTTAACGGCGCAAAAACAACATTGTCTGAAAAAGAAATAATTGCTTTTGAAGGCTGCGTAGATTTTTGGGACACCGAAAACGCCGTTCAGAAGGAGGAGGGCGGCATTGATTACGCCAAAACCTTAAAAAAGAATAATTCGGTTGTGCTTAACAAAAATATTTTCGGCGCCGCTAATAATTCGGATGAAGACGGTTATACCGTTGTAGGCGTTATACCGAATAACGAAAAATATAAAAATTTGGGCGGCACGGTCGTTGTGTCTGACGGTTTATTGAACAAGTTTTCTGAAAACGATAACGGCAAATACACCTTTGCGGTGGGCGTTATGCCCTCTGATATTGAAGAAATCAGAGCCCTTGTCTCATATTGCTACAATAACGATGACGATTTGAGATTTCCTCTGCAAAATGCAGCTACCTTTGAGCTTGATATGATCAATGAAGAGTTAAAGGAATTTGCAAAAGTATTCTTGTATATAGGTCTTGGCTTTGCATTGTTTGCGGCTGTTATGCTTGCTAACTTTATCGGAACAAGTATATCCTATAAAAAGCAGGAGATAGGTATTTTGCGCGCCATAGGTTCGCGCAGTAACGATGTTTTTAGAATCTTCTTCTCGGAAAGCTTCATTATTGCCATAATAAATTTTGTTCTGTCTTCTGTCGGTGTTTTTGCCGTTACTCAGATTTTAAATAATTTGGTAAGGAAACAAGTCGGAATTTTAATTACATTTTTAACCTTCGGACCAAGGCAGATAATACTGCTTTTATTCGTCAGCATATTTGTTGCTTTTGTGGCAAGCTTTATACCCGTAAACCGCATAGCATCTAAAAAACCAATTGACGCAATACGCGACCGATAAAGTATTGTATTGTTTTAAATGCAGGCGCCTGTTACCCGTTTAACAGGCGCTTTTAGGTTGTATAATAATTTTACGCTTTAAAGTGTTGCTTTTTAATAATTGTTATGGTATAATTACGATTATTCTTATATTTGGTAGGTGTATTTATGACAGCTTATAACTGTATAATACTTATTACCATCATTTTTTATATGATAATGATGGTAAGCATTGGTATTGCTGTATCAGGCAGAAACAAAACTTCTAACGATTTTTATTTAGGCGGCAGAAAATTGAGTCCGCTTGTAACCGCAATGAGTGCCGAGGCTTCGGATATGAGCGGTTGGTTGCTTATGGGGCTTCCGGCTGTTGCAATGATGGGCGGCTTGGCAGAGGCAAGCTGGACGGCCATCGGTCTTGCGATAGGTACATACTTAAATTGGTTGTTTGTCGCAAAAAGATTAAGGGTTTACAGTCACCGATTAAACGCATTCACACTGCCCGATTTCTTTACAAAAAGATTCGGCGACAAAACAAAAACACTCACTACCATTGCGGCTTTGTTTATAATAGTTTTCTTTGTTCCGTACACTGCGTCGGGGTTTGCAGCCTGCGGAAAGCTATTCGGTTCGCTTTTCGGTATGGATTACCATCTTGCAATGGTATTAAGCGCAATAGTAATTATTTTGTATTGCACTCTGGGCGGATTTTTTGCCGCATCTACCACCGACTTTATTCAAAGTATTATTATGACCGTAGCACTTGTAGTAGTTGTCGGCTTTGGTGAAGGCATTGCCGGCGGTTTTGGTAATATATTCAATAATGTTCAGCAGCTTGACGGTTATCTTGATTTGTTCAAGGGTTACAGCGTTGCAAGCAGTGAAACCGGAAGTTACGGTGTGTTACCCGTAATTTCCACGCTGGCATGGGGTCTCGGTTACTTTGGTATGCCGCATATTCTGCTTAGATTTATGGCTATTGAAGATGAAAACAAGCTTAAACTTTCACGCCGTGTAGCGTCTGTTTGGGTTGTTATTTCAATGAGTGTAGCAGTGCTTATAGGTGTTGTGGGTTACACACTTATGCAAAAGGGGGTTCTTCCCGCATACGCCGACGCGCCTGCCGCAGAAACAATTATTGTTGATATTTCAAAGTTTTTAAGCAAATACGGTTATGTTGCTTCACTCGCCGCGGGAATTATACTCGCCGGCATATTGGCGTCTACCATGTCTACCGCCGATTCACAGCTGTTGGCGGCGGCGTCAAGCGTTTCGCAGAATCTTTTGCAAGAAACTTTCGGCATTAAAATGTCGGCAAAGGTGTCTATGTGGGTAGCTCGTATTTCGGTTGTAGTTATATCGTTTATAGCAATCTTTTTGGCGTGGAATCCCAATAGCTCGGTATTCCGTATAGTATCGTTTGCATGGGCGGGCTTCGGCGGTGCGTTCGGTCCGGTAATGCTGTGTGCTCTTTTCTGGAAACGCACCACAAAGCAGGGTGCTATCGCCGGTATGATTTCAGGCGGAGCGGTAGTGTTCATTTACAAGTGGCTTCGTGACGGCTTTACATTCGGAGGTAAGCTTACAGGAGCATTTATTGACGGAACAATATTTGATATTTACGAGCTATTACCCGCGTTTTTGATAGGCGTGGCGGTAATTGTTGTTGTAAGTCTTTTAACCAAAAAACCCGAATCTGAAATCGGCGATACCTTTGACGAAGTAAAAGGTATTTGCAAAGCAAAATAAATAAATTTGAATAAACGGTCTGTTTTATTGCAAAACAGGCCGTTTATTTTTATATTTGTAACACAATTTTAAATTTTGCTTATTATGTAATATCGGAGGGATAAAAATGCGTAGAAAATGTAACAACACAAACAAAGGCCTAATCGGCATAGTTTTTGCTTTGGGTTTACTTATCAGTTGTTTTTGTCCTCCGAAATTTTTAGTGGGTATTCTTGCAATATGGGTAATAATTTTAGGCATTTCATGTTGCAGGCGCTGACGGAGGTTGTTTTATGAAAGTTGTACTTTTTAAGAGTCCGAAGCTTTTAAGCGGAATATTAAGAATGATATTCGGTATAAAAAAACAGTCTGTATAAAATACATAAGCTCCCGAAACTGATTATCAGTCGGGAGCTTTTGGTATTATTGAATTTCTTCACCGTCAAAGTAGCTGTCTTCTGCTATATTAAATTCATCTGACACAACCGTTCCGCTGTCACTTTCCTGTATTATTCGGTAGGTGCCTACATCAAGAGGAAGATCGTATTTATTTTTCAGATTAAAAATTACCGACTCTATGTACGATTCGGTCTCTTTTTTAACATGACTGTAATTTATTTCTCCGCTTTTTGTAGGGTAGTATTTCCAATCGCCGTCTTTATAAATTTGAAGATAAAAGTCATTTTCATAAGTGAATTTGTTTTTATTGTTGTTGTAAAGTGTGAAGGTAATGGTCTTTACGGTTTTGCGGTAATACGGTTTGTCAACATAAATTGAAAGCAAAACCTCAGGTTCTTCTTTATATACTTCAGATGATTCGGTGCTATTACTGCCGTTTGCGGCTGATGAGTTATGCTTTGAAGAACTGTCGGAATTCGGGTTATCGCGTTCGGGTAAAGTCAATATGCTCGAAGTTGATGAGTTGTTTGAACTTTGTGTGTCGGTTTGGTTTACTTTTCTGCAAGAGGTAAGGGTTAAAATAAAAGCTAAAACCAAAATCGGTAAAAATTTTTTCAAAATAAAACCGCCTTTCAGTAAACGACCACCCAAATACATAAGTAAAGGGCGGTCGGCATATTACTTAAAATTATTTTATGGTTCCGAGAGAAGTTTCTTTTTGTATAACATCGTGCGCGCCGCCCTCTACAATACTTGTTGCGGAAACAAGTGTAAGCTTTGCTTTGTCACGGAACTCGGGAATTGTTAATGCACCGCAGTTGCACATGGTAGATTTAACCTTGCTGAGTGACAGAGCCACATTGTCTTTTAAAGCGCCGGCGTATGGAACATAGGAGTCAACACCCTCTTCAAATGACAGCTTTTTGTCACCGCCGAGGTCATAACGCTGCCAGTTGCGTGCGCGTGCCGAACCTTCACCCCAGTATTCTTTGTAGTAACTGCCGTTGAGTCTTACCTTGTTGGACGGGCTTTCGTCAAAACGGGCAAAATAACGACCGAGCATTACAAAATCGGCTCCCATAGCGAGTGAAAGGGTTATATGATGGTCGTGTACTATACCGCCGTCGGAGCAAACGGGAACATAAACGCCTGTTTCGCGGAAATATTCATCACGCGCCTTGCACACCTCAATAAGAGCCGTTGCTTGACCGCGACCTATACCTTTAGTCTCGCGGGTGATGCATATTGAACCGCCGCCGATACCGACCTTGATAAAGTCAGCACCGCAATCCGCAAGAAAACGGAAGCCCTCGGCGTCAACAACATTGCCGGCACCAACCTTAACACTGTCGCCGTAATGCTCGCGAATCCAAGCAATAGTCAGCTTTTGCCATTCGCTGAAGCCTTCGGAAGAGTCTATGCAAAGAACATCGGCACCTGCTTCTATCAAAGCGGGAACACGCTGTGCATAGTCACGGGTGTTAATTCCGGCTCCTACGACATAGCGCTTTTTAGCGTCAAGAAGCTCGTTGGGGTTTTCTTTGTGAGCATCATAGTCTTTTCTGAAAACAAAGTATTTTAGGTTGCCCTCGGCGTCAACAATGGGCAACGAATTCAATTTGTTGTCCCAAATTATATCGTTTGCCTGTTTTAAAGTTGTGTCTTCGTCGGCTACTACAAGTTTATCAAGCGGAGTCATAAAATCGGCAACACGGGTTGACCTGTCCATACGGCTTACACGGTAATCGCGGCTTGTGACAATACCCAAAAGCTTTCCGTTGGCTGTACCGTCAGATGTTACTGCAACGGTTGAAAAACCGTTCTTTTCTTTAAGATCCAAAATGTCTTGCAGGGTGCTGTCAACCGAAACATTTGAAGCACTTACAACAAAACCTGCTTTGTAGGTTTTAGCTCGGGCTACCATTGCGGCTTCGTCTTCAACCGTTTGTGAGCCGTAAATAAAAGATACGCCGCCTTCACGGGCAAGTGCCACGGCAAGCTTTTCACCCGATACCGATTGCATTATGGCAGACACCATAGGAATGTTCATAGATATGGCAGGCTCTTCACCTTTTTTAAATTTTACAAGCGGGGTCTTAAGCGATACATTTGCCGGTATGCACTCCGCCGAAGAATAACCCGGAACTAAAAGATATTCGTTAAATGTGTGTGAGGTTTCGTTAAAATAATATGCCATAACTGCGTTTTACCTTTCCTTAAAAATATATTTTTTCAATTATATCTTTTTTGTTTGTAAATGTCAATGTATAGAAAGTAAAAAATATGTTATTATATGCTGATTTTTTATAAAAACATCTAAATTTGTGCTTGACAAAAGGGTCAGCGGTATATATAATATAGTTCGTGACTTCAGGTCATTTTGTGAGGTGCAGTATGATTCTTGATTTAAAACGCATCTTTGCTACCGAAGGCTCGGTTTTAGAAATCAATCATTCGATTGATATGAGTAGTGTTGATTTTATGGGTAATTTTCCGCTCAAAAATCCCATAAAGATAACAGGTTCGGTTTTTAACAAGGCAAGTGTTGTGTCTTTAAATTTGTTTATTGAATATACTTTTTCAGCTCCTTGTGACCGTTGCGGCGTTGAGACGCAGCACAAGCATACCGTTACGGTTGATAAATTGCTTGCCACCGCTATTGAGAGACAGGAAAGTGACACTATTATCACCGTTCCGGATATGAAATTAAATGTGGATGAGTTTGTGTATTCCGAAGTCATTTTAGATCTGCCCAGCAAACACCTGTGCAACGATGATTGCAAGGGTATTTGCACCGAGTGCGGTAAAAATTTAAATGAAGGTAAGTGCGGTTGTGAAACGCATGAGGTTGACCCGCGCCTTGCCAAGCTTATGGAATTACTTGATGAATAATTCTTTCATTATTTATTTTAGGTTAAGGAGGTGCTGAAAATGGCAGTACCGAAGAGAAAAACATCAAAAGCAAGAAGAGACAAAAGAAGAAACAATTTATGGAAGCTTACCGCTCCTGCATTGGTAAGATGTTCCGATTGCGGCGCTTACAAACGTCCTCACAGAATTTGCCCCGCTTGCGGCAAATATAACGGCCGTCAGGTTGTTGAAATCGCAGAATAATTGTTTTTTTAGAGGGGGAGCGAACCCCCTCTTGTTTTTTGCCTTGAAATACCTTATAATATAAATTTAAAAGGCGGTGAATGTGTGTCTGTTATAATTAAAGATGTAGAAAACAAAAGTCCTGCGTATAAAGCGGGCATAAAATCCGGCGATACCTTGTTATCGCTGAACGGTAACACAATAATAGATGTGCTTGACTATCGCTTTTATCAGGATAACGAAAAAATAATTGCCGAGGTTATAAACGCAAAGGGCAAAATTAAAAAATTTAAAATTAAAAAGGGCGAATATGACGAATTGGGTTTGATTTTCGACACCTATTTGATGGATGAAAAACGTTCCTGCAAAAACAAATGTATTTTTTGCTTCATAGACCAACTACCCAAAGGCCTTCGTGAAAGCCTTTATTTTAAAGATGACGATTCCAGACTTTCGTTTTTATTCGGAAATTATATTACGCTTACAAATATTACCGAGCATGAAATAGAGCGTATTATAAAAATGCGCATAAGTCCTATTAACATTTCGGTGCATACCACAAATCCGGAATTACGTGTAAAAATGATGAAAAATAAAAATGCGGGCAAGGTGCTTTCTATCATAGACCGCTTTAATGCCGCCGGAATAAAGCTTAATTGCCAGCTGGTGCTTTGCCCCGATTATAATGACGGCGACGAGCTGCGTCGCACACTTAATGATTTGTTAGAGCTCGAAAATATGCAGTGCATTGCCGCAGTACCTGTGGGTCTTACAAAACACCGCGAGGGGCTTTGTGAATTGGAGCCTTTTAATAAAGAAAGAGCGTCCGAGGTGCTTGACATAATAAACGAATATGCCGAAAAAGCAGTTCAAAAATACGGCGAAAGGCGCATTTACGGTTCGGATGAATTTTATCTGTTAGCCGGCAGAGAAATTCCGCAGGCAGAATTTTACGGCGATTTTTTACAGCTTGAAAACGGGGTAGGGCTTTGGGCACTTCTAAAATCTGAGGCCGAAAATTCTCTTTCGGAAATTAAACCTAATGCTTCACAACGCCATGTTTCTATTGCTACGGGGGTCAGCGCTTATCCTCTTATTCGCGAAATTGCCGACAAATGCCAAGAAAAGTGTAACGGTCTTAAATGTGATGTTTACCCAATAAAAAATAACTTTTTCGGCGAAAGGATCACCGTTTCGGGTCTTATTACCGCAACGGATATATATGAACAGTTGAAAAATACCGATTTAGGTGACACCTTGCTTATACCTTCAAGTATGCTGCGAGCCGAGGGCGATATGTTTTTAGACAGCGTTACGGTAGATGAGCTGTCAAACAAACTTAATATTGAAATCAAACCGATAGACAATGACGGATATTTACTTGTAGATGAAATTTTAGGAAAAAATATATAAAACAGGAGGCGTATTTAATAGTGGCTAAACCTATTATTGCCGTTGTCGGCAGACCTAATGTAGGTAAATCTACATTGTTTAATAAGCTTATAGGAAAGCGCCTTTCTATAGTTGACGATACACCCGGTGTTACCCGTGACCGAATTTACGGCGACACCGAATGGCGCGGCAGAAAGGTTATGTTGGTTGACACCGGCGGTATAGAACCCAAGACAAACGATATAATTTTGTCGGGTATGCGCTCACAGGCTCAGCTTGCCATTGACACCGCAAATGTAATTATTATGGTTGTCGATATGCAGACAGGCGTTACGGCTACCGATGCCGAGATTGCGTCAATGCTGTTAAAAAGCGGCAAACCAATAGTTTTATGCGTTAATAAATGCGATAGAATAGGTGAAGTACCGCCCGAATTTTATGAGTTTTATAATTTGGGACTCGGCGATCCTATTGCTGTGTCCTCGGTACACGGCACCGGAACCGGTGATTTACTCGATGCGGCTTATGAATTTTTGCCGGATACTGCCGATGAAAGTGATGAGGATGTCATAAATGTTGCTGTTATCGGTAAACCGAATGCCGGAAAAAGCTCGCTTGTAAATAAAATTACGGGCGAAGAACGCTCAATAGTGTCAGATATTGCAGGCACCACGCGAGACGCTATCGACTCTCTTGTAGAAAACAAATTCGGAAGATTTAACTTTATCGACACGGCGGGACTTCGCCGTAACAGCCGCATTGAAGACAAAATTGAAAAATACAGCGTTATTCGAGCAAAAATGGCTATAGAACGGTCGGATGTTTGCGTCATAATGATTGACGGTACCGACGGCTTTACCGAGCAGGACTCTAAAGTAGCAGGCCTTGCCCTCGAAGAAGGTAAAGCGTGTATTATTGCTGTAAATAAATGGGATATAGTTGAAAAAGACGGTCAGACAATGGACAACTACCGCAAAAAGCTGATGAACGATTTTTCATTTATGCCCTATGCTCCCATAATTTTTATATCCGCAAAAACAGGTCAGCGGCTCGAGAGACTTTTTGAACTTATAAATTATGTACGCACGCAAAACACTATGCGTATATCTACAGGTAAGCTCAATGATATTCTTGCCGACGCTACGGCTCGCGTGCAACCGCCGTCTGACAAGGGTAAGCGACTCAAAATTTACTATATTACACAGGCTTCTACCTGTCCTCCTACCTTTGTTTGCTTTTGCAATAATGCAGAACTGTTCCATTTTTCGTATCAGCGTTATCTTGAAAATCAAATACGCTCTACATTCGGTCTTGAGGGCACGCCCGTGAGGTTTGTTATCCGCGAGAGAGGAGATAAGAACTAATGATTTTATATGCAGTACTTATGGTAATTGCCGCTTATTTGTTAGGCAGTATCGGTTTTGCTGTAATATTCACTAAAATTTTCGTAAAAACCGACATTCGTGAATCAGGCAGCGGAAATGCAGGCACAACAAATGTTATGCGTGTGGGTGGCTTTTTACCCGGAGCGCTGACATTTATATGCGACGCATTAAAGGGTTTTGTTGCGTGTTACCTTGGTAAATTGGTTTTTGCTTATGCTTTCGATTCTATCGAGTGGGGAATATATGGCGCATTTTTATGCGGCGTAGCCTGTATGTTGGGGCATGTTTTTCCTATATTCTTTCAGTTTAGAGGCGGCAAGGGTATTGCCACAAGTGTTGGAATTTTCGCTGTTTGCTGTCCGATAGCTATTATCTGCGGTCTTGTCGTTTTTGCACTTGGAGTGTTAATTACAAAAATAGTTTCCATTAGTTCTATGGCGGCTACCGTTACTGTTGTAACGCTTACCATTATTTTTTATAACCGTGAGGCTTTGTTTTGGCCGCAGGCTGTTCTTGCTTTGGTAATGGGTATAATCGTGGTACTGAAGCATATTGAAAATATTAAAAGACTGATAAACGGCTCTGAAAACAAAATCTCTGTCAGGAGGAAAAAGTAATATGGCAAAGGTTACTGTTTTAGGTTCAGGCGGCTGGGGAACAGCACTTGCAGTATCAGCCTTAAAATCAGGTCACACGGTATCACTCTGGTCACCGTTTGAGCAAGAGGTAAGCGAGCTTAACAAAACAAGAGAAAATGTTAAATTGTTGCCTGGCATAAAAATACCCGATGATATAACCATAACATCTGACATTAACTGTGCTAGCGGTTCGCTTATAACTGTTATTGCCTGCCCGTCGGTTGCAGTGCGTTCTGTTGCAAAACAACTGTCTGCGGTCGAAAATCACGGTATTGTTGTTAATGTTGCAAAGGGCTTTGAAAAGGGTACTTTAAAAAGACTTTCAGAGGTCATTGCCGAAGAACTTCCAAACGATAAAATAACCGTTTTATCGGGCCCGTCGCACGCCGAAGAGGTAGCGCGAATGATTCCTACTTCGCTTGTAGCAGCCTCTAAAAGCTTTACCGCAGCCTCAATAGTGCAGGATGTATTGGCAAGTGAAAATTTGCGTATTTATACTTCAAATGATCTTATCGGTGTTGAACTCGGCGGAGCTTTAAAAAATGTTATAGCCGTATGCGCCGGTATATGTGACGGGTTAGGATTGGGCGATAATACCAAGGCGGCTCTTATAACCCGTGGGCTTAGCGAAATGGCAAACCTTGGTGTTTGTATGGGTGCCGACGAACGCACATTTATGGGGCTTACGGGTATCGGAGATTTGGTTGTTACATGCACTTCACGCCACAGCCGTAACAATCGGTTTGGTAACAAGGTAGGCAGTGGAATGCCGATAGAACAGGCACTTAAAGAGGTAGGAACCGTTGAAGGCTTTTATGCAACTCTTATGGCTTACCAGTTGGGGCAAAAATACGGTGTTGAGTTGCCGATAATAAATTCGTGCTATAAGGTGCTTTACGAAAATTACCGTGCAGACACGGCCGTAAAAGAGCTTATGATGAGACCAAAACGCACAGAAAGATAAATTTTAAATATTATTCTTGACAACGGCGACCGATTATTATATAATAATCAAGTCGCCAAAATACGCTGCTATGGCTCAGGTGGTAGAGCACGTCCTTGGTAAGGACGAGGTCACCAGTTCGAATCTGGTTAGCAGCTCCAAAAATCCCGTTCACGATAGTGGGCGGGATTTTTACTTTTTACTTCTTACCTATTCACTCTTACTTCACAATAAAGATTTCCACGGGATTTTTGGGAAGTAAGAAGTAATATGTTAGAGGTAATAAGTATTGCGGCTTTGCCGCTTTTATGCTATAATACATCTACAGGTCGGTGATTTTTATGAATACAATAAATTTTAAAAACAAGGATGCGAAAGTAATTGCACACAGAGGTCTTTCGGGAATAGAGACGGAGAACACTAATGCTGCTTTTGTTGCCGCAGGTAATCGTTCCTATTATGGCATCGAAACAGATATCCATCGTACTGCGGATGGTAGGTTTATTGTTAGTCATGACAATAATCTTAAGCGTCTAGCGGGAGAAGACATTGATGTCGAAACCGCAACCCTAGCAACGCTGCAGAATATAGTTCTTTATGATAAAGATGGTAGTAAAGATAGGGCAGACCTGCGTCCTTGTAGTTTGGAGAATTACATCAACATTTGTAAAAAATATGGCAAGCATTGCGTAATAGAATTGAAATCAAATTTTACGGTTGAAGAAACATCTCGATTTATTGATATTATAAAGGGTTACGAGTATTTAGAGCATACCACATTTATTTCCTTTTATTATGAGAATTTGAAAAAAATAAAGAATATACTTCCGCAACAATCGGTGCAATTCCTGTTTGGTGAATTTACCGAGGGACTGATAGAAAAACTGGTTGCCGATAAGATGGATGTCGATGTATATTATGAAGCACTTAATAAAGAAATTATAGATGTTCTGCATGATGCAGGGTTAAAGATTAATTGCTGGACTGTTGATAAAAAAGAAATTGCAGAACAATTAGCAAAATGGGGAGTCGATTATATAACATCAAATATACTTGAGTAAAATTGAAGAAATGACAGATTTTTAAAATCCTCAGTTTTCAGGCACATTTCATTCGTGTCATTAAGTTCAAAACACACAGAAAAAACTCTTGTTCGAAAGAACAAGAGTTTTTTCAGTTATATTCGCCTTCGGCGAGTTATATTGAGCTTCGCTCAGTTATATTTGCTTCGCAAGTGTTATTCGCTTCGCGAGTTATGGCGGCGAATATAATATCACTTTTGCCAACGGCAAAAATATCACTATGCCGTAAGGCATAATATCACTCTGTGCGATAGCACAGAATATCACTAACAACTTGCAGCTTCGCCGCTGTTATGCTATACTAAATCCAAGGTGGTGATGAGAATGAGATGGAGAGATAATTTTAAGCACACTTTTGATTTTACTTATGAATTAGTAAAAAAGAAGTTTTCTGATATTAGGTTCCCTTGTTATGGTGGAAGGTTCTATTGGGTTTTGTTTTCTCGTAGTTTTGAATATGTCTATTTTTATTTAACACAGGATAGTCTCATATATACCGCAAGTAGTGCTTATATTACGGAAATACCATTTAAAGATATAACAAAATTATCTATTAAGAGGGGCTTGTTATTCAAGCGTTCCATTCGTATTCATTTGGTTGCGGATAAAAATTATCATTTTCTTATTAATGACATAAAGGATTTTTCAACTAACTTGACGGGAAATGGGTCGAACAATGTGAAAAACTTCATTAAGATACTGCAAGATAAAGTTGATATTTGACAATTAAAGAAAACACTCGGTTTTCAGGCACATTTAATTCGTGCCATTAGGTTCAAATTACCCAAACGAAAATCCGTTCTCGTAAGAGGGCGGATTTCCGTTTGTATTTTTCATTCTTCAATAATCATCATTCATTATTAATTAAGCGAGAACGGATTTTCGAATGAATAATGAATATTGAAATCGCTTACGCTGATGAATAATGAATAATTGTTGCTGCGTTTCGAAAATTCTTGTAGCCTCAACGTTTTTATGCTATAATACACACGGGCGATGGCAGATCATAGAACCGTCCCCTGTATTATTAAAATCTCCCGAATTTACGGAAGATTTTTCTTGTATTATATTGTGTTTTGGTGTATATTAAGGTTGAATTGAGTGCATATAAAAGGTGGCGTTAAAAAATGAAATTTTCAAACCAAAAGTATGAATTACAACTTGATAAGATGGGCGCTGTAATGTCGCTTAAAAGTATGGGAAAGCAGTTTATAAAGCAGCGATTGCCTCTTTTTGTCTTTCAGTTGCGTGATGGTGGCAACACACAAATAATAAATTCAGATCAAGCACAAAACATTACACTTTGTGATAATGGCGATAATATAAAGCTTAAATACGAATTTAAAAGTTTAACTTTTGACATAAAAATGGTTTTTGGCAATAGAATAGAAGCAACCTTTTCATTTCAAAATTATACTAATATGTATGTTGAGTGGGTATCGTTTTACCCTCTTGCAGTACCAAACGATTTGGTAAGCACGGGCGGTAACGGCCATATTATAATAGATACAAACGAGGGTATGCTTATTGAGGATATAAAGCTTAAAGAAAACTTTTACCCGTATAAATTTAGGTCGCTCGATTATCCAAGCGAAGG
>CAJMBP010000029.1 GCA_905211675.1 uncultured Oscillospiraceae bacterium | reverse complement strand
TCGAAGCACGTTCGGTATTATGGAACACACTTCATAAATACACTCTTAAACTAATCTGTCTTTCACCTGCGTCGTTTTTACACTTCGGCACATCAAAAGAACTGTTATCTCTTGTAACAGAATCAATCGACGACTACAAATTTCTTGATTGGAAAAGTATTGTCAACACAAACCGCGAGGAAATAAACTGTGCCGTTTACAACAGTTGTATTGATAAAACTGCCGTTATAGGTAGGGGCTCCTACCTTGAAAACAGCATAATTGACAAAGGTACCGTTATCGGAAAAAACTGTATTGTTTCGGGTGTCTCGCTTAAAAATATAACGGTGCCCGACAATGTGATTTTACACGGGTTAAAACTTAAAAACGGAAAATTCGTTGTAAGAATGTTGGGTATAAACGATAACCCGAAAGAAAACTTTATTCTTGGCAAAAAGCTTAATTCACCGTTGTGGGACGAGCCTCTTTTTGCCGAGTATGACACAATGGAAGAAGCCGCACAAGCTACCGTACAGGGTGTTAAGGGCAGTTATTCACTCAAAAGCAGTTTTAATTATGCCGATGTCACGCAGATTTTGCCTTGGCAGGATAAGCTTAATGACCGAATATGTTCAGAAAAAATTGTAGATGCCATTACTGCAAAAACACCTTTGTCCGAACTTACGGATACCGTAATTACAGCGCGGGTTAAAAAGTATTTGCTCAGTATTGCAGAAACTTCGGATTTCAGCCTTAAAATCAGAATTTATTATTATGTCTCAAAGCTTTCAAACGATGAAGTCTTATTAAAAAAATGTTTTGATACTATACGCGATGACATTGTTAAATATGCCATTCAAAACACACAGTACAATGAAAACAACCGTATTGTTAAAGATTCGGTTACCGTAAAACTGCCCGTGCGTGTAAATTGGGCAGGCGGCTGGTCCGACACACCGCCTTACTGTAATGAGCATGGCGGAATGGTGCTTAATGCGGCAATAACCCTTGAAGGACAAAAGCCTATTGTAGTTACTGCCAAAAAAATTAAAGAAAACAAATTTATACTGTCAAGCACCGACAACGGTTCTTACGGTGAATTCACCGATATAAGCAAATTACAGGATTGTCAAAATCCGCATGACGCATTTGCACTTCATAAAGCGGCGCTTATTGCATGCGGCATTATTCCGTTTAAAGAACAAATTTCGGTAGAAAAAATATGCTCGAATTTAGGCGGAGGGCTACATCTGAATACCGAAGTGTTGAACATTCCGAAAGGCAGCGGACTCGGCACAAGCTCCATACTTGCGGGCGCCTGCGTTAAGGCAATATATCAAATGCTCGGTGTAGAGCTTCCCGAAAACGATATGTACACCCGTGTTGTATGTATGGAGCAAATTATGTCAACAGGCGGCGGTTGGCAAGACCAAGTGGGCGGACTTGCCCCGGGTATAAAAATGGTATCGTCAGAAGCCGGTATGCAGCAGTTTATAAAATGTGATACACTCAATATTCCAAATGACGCACTCAAAGAATTAGAAGATCGTTTTTATTTAATTTATACCGGTCAGCGAAGACTCGCAAGAAATCTTTTAAGAGAAATTGTCGGAAAATATATTGCTGCCGATCCCGATGCACTGTATGTATTATACAAAATACAGCAAATTGCGGTTTTGATGCGTTTTGAGCTTGAAAGAGGAAATATTGACGGTTTTTGCAGGCTGTTAAACGAGCATTGGGAATTATCAAAGAAATTGGATTCGGGCTGCACGAACACTTGTATAGACCAAATTTTCAATTCAATAGATGATCTTATTGAAGCCCGTATGATTTGCGGCGCCGGAGGCGGCGGATTTTTACAGGTTGTAACAAAAAAAGGTATTACCGGCACAATGCTTCGAGAACGCCTTTGGGAAGTTTTCGAGGATTCGGGAGTTTCGGTTTATGATTGCAATTTTTATTTTTAATATCGGTTAAAAATTTCAAAACAGAATGGAGAATATGATGAAAATTTCGATTATAACGACAACATTTAATTCATCAAAAACCGTTTCAGAAACTATAGAATCATTACTTAAACAGAATTACACCGATTTTGAGCATATTATTGTTGACGGGCTGTCGGCCGATAACACCTTGGAAATTGTTTCATCTTATAAAGATGCATACGCAGGAAGATTGAAGATAATCAGTGAAAAAGACAGCGGTTTGTACGACGCCATGAATAAGGGTATTAAAAACGCAACCGGAGATATTATAGGAATACTTAATTCAGACGATATTTTAGCAAGACCCGACGCTCTGTCGCTTATAGCCGAAAGTTTTAAAGAAAAAAACTGTGACGCTGTTTATTCAGATTTAATATTTATGGATGAGCAAACCATGTCAAAGCCGGTAAGAAAATGGATATCCAAAACAGGCAATTATAAATTGGGTTGGCATCCGCCGCACCCCACGCTTTATATCAAAAAAGAAGTTTATGATAATATAGGCTCTTTTGACCTGCAATTTAAAATTGCCGCCGACTATGATTTTATGATAAGGCTTATGAAAAGCACAGAAAAACTTGTGTACATTCCCGAAACATTAATTTATATGCGTGCGGGCGGTGTAAGCACAAACGGTTTGTCGGGCTATATCAATAACCTCAAGGAAGCGCACCGCGTGCTAAAGAAAAATAAAATACCGTGCGCGGTTTTTGTTGACATCATAAGAATAATAAAAACCTTATTTCAATTTATTAAGTGTAAAAACCGTTATATATTGCTATTGAAAAATTTAACAGAATAAGGTATAATATGTTATTAGTAATTACCTAAAATAAGGAGATTTAAAATATATGAAGCTCAGTATGGTGGGACACGAGCCGAATTTCATAACTCCTTAAAAATCCACAAATGCTTATAAAACTCCATATATACTTAGGTTTCAGGAAACCGAAAACCATATAACTTCATACTATTCCATATATCTCTCCGCGAAAATGGAGTAAAAATGGAGTAGAAGAAAATTTTATCAAACGAGAAAACAGCACATTGCTACAAAATGCTCTCCTGACATTTCTGTCGTAGAGCATTAATTCTGTCACAGAAAATATGAAAGTGAGCGAAACGATGGAAGAATGTTTCGCTCACTTTTTTCGTATATTTTGATTATAATGGAATATCTACTGTTGATTCGCAGGACAAGATAAATATTGGACTCGTTTTAACCCCTCTGTTTATTATCCGAATAAAAGTATAATATTTAATCGGTTTCTGTCGGTAAGAATTACTTTATTTCATCGGTGCGATAAATAAATTTAACATCGCCGTCCGTGCCGTCGGCTATTCCCGCAAAGCTTTTGTAATCGCGTGAGACCTCGACAGTGGCTTTGATTCTTGTAACAAGACTGCCCAAATCGTCCCCCGCAAGGGAAGTAAGCTTGCTTATTCCCTTTTCATTAAACTCCTTAAGTCCGTCAGCTAATCTCTTTGAGCCGTCAGTCAATTGCTGTACGCCGCCTACAAGCTGCGACGAGCCCGATTTAAGCGCATTTGCACCGTCTGAAAGCTCTTTAGCGCCGTTCTTAAGCTCCGTACTGCCGTCATACGCCTGTTTTGCGCCTGCGGTGTAGGCAAGCACACCCTTATAAAACTCGTTGTAGCTGTCAAGCTGAGCCACAGCCTCTTTTACGGTGGGCTCAAGGGTCTGATTTGCCAATTTAAGGCAACAAGCGTTTATTATCTGCTTGCCTTTTTCGCTTTTGGCGGTCTCTGCTGCCTCGTCTATTGCCTCCGCGTTCTGCTGGTCGCTTATGTTTTGAAGCATTGCGGCGATTTCCGCCATAGCGCTCTCCTGCGTCTCGCCGGAGCTCAATTTGGTTGCCAAAAGCACCTTTACAGCCCCGTAACAATTTTGCGGAACTCCGATTGCGGAAAGCTTGGCGTTAAGCGCGGCGTCGGCAATATTTATAAGCTCCGCCTTTTGCGAATCGGTCGGATTTTCAAGCAGACCGCCTATAACCGTTTTATAATTTTCGACCGTAAGGGTATCTACGGTGATTCCGTTATCCTTAAGCTTCTGCGAAACGGCAGAAAGCAGAGTATCAAAGACCTGCTTCGCACCCGCGTTTAGAGTATCGTTGTTGGAGACAAGCTCTGAGAGTCCCGCCGACAGAGCTGCTGCACCATCTGAAAGCGCGCTTGCGCCGTTTGCAAGCTTATCAACACCCGATATCAGCTCATTTGATTTAAGGAGCAACTCGCTTAAACCTCCGTAAAGCTCGGAGGAACCGTCCAGCAGCTTTGACATAGCTGACGAAAGCTCGGTCAAAGAGGCCTGCAGGTCGTCCGCACTGTCAAGCTTTGAAACATCAAGGTCGCTTATAATGCTGTTTGCCGCAACAGTAAGCGTATTGCTGAGGGCAAAATTATTAACATCGGCGGTAATCTCAACAAAATCGGGAATATCAACCTTATCGCGGCTTAAATTAAGGTTTTCCTGCATACCGGGTAGTGCAAAGCCTACGGCAATAATGCGGTCACCGTCGTTAATTATTTTTCCGTTTGAAATTTCAACATTTGTGAAAATATCGTTATCAAGTAAAAGTCCCGTAAGCATTACAAACGGCACATAAATTTTAGTATTTTTTCCGTCAATGCTCACATTCTTGTACTGATTGTTGGTATAATCGAAACGGATTGTCACCTTACCGCTCTTGCCCGCAAGCGACTCGGCGGAAACCGGCTTGCCGTCAAGCTCGTAGCTGACCTTAAGGTCAACGGGCAGAGCCTTGCTTATTGTACCCTGATAATAAATGTCCTTTCCGTCCGCATTCCATTCTCGCATATTCTCGGTATCCATCACATAGGATTCGTCGCCCTTTACATTTTTAATGTCGGAAAGCTCGGTTTTGTCACTAACGGTTTTCCCGCCGTTATTCTTAATCCAGTCGCTTACTATTATTTTCTTAACCGAGCCGTCAGCGTTTGCGAGTACATACACAGTCTCGTCCTTTGAAGGCTTTTTTTGCTCGGTTGTTTCTGCAGCTTGCGATGAGGCGGCGGAGGTGTTTTCAGTATCCTCTGTCTTATTTGCTATGCCGAATGCGGCGGCGGTAACGCTCGTTCCCGCTATAACTCCCGCGGCGGCGACCGCTATTACCTTAATTAAATCCTTTTTTCCCATTTTCATTTAAAGATTACCTCCGTTATTTTTGGGTTTAAAGCCAATGCTTGTAGCGCAAATGACCTTATCGAAAAGCATAAACATTGCGGGTAAAATGAATATTACGCAAAACATACTTATAATAGCTCCCCTTGCCATAAGGTTGCACAGCGAGCTTATTAAATCAACATCGGAATAAACCGCCACTCCGAAGGTTGCCGCGAAAAATCCTAACGCGCTTACCGTAATAGACGGTATCGAGGTTTTAAGCGCCGTTGATACAGACGAACGCTTATCCTCGCCGTGGGAACGCTCTCTCTTATAGCGTGTGGTCATAAGAATCGCGTAATCGACGGTAGAGCCTAACTGAATAGTGCTTATGCATATAGGCGCGATAAAGGGCATCGAAGTGCCTGTAAGATGCGGTATTCCTAAGTTTATAAATATTGCAAGCTCTATTACCGCGACCAAAATTATCGGCAGGGATACGCTCTTTAAAACTATGGCAATTATAATAAATATAGCCGCTATAGATATGGCGTTTACAACCTGAAAATCGTGATTTGTAATATCAATCATATCCTTAGTGCAGGGCGCTTCGCCGATAAGCATACCTGACTCGTCATATTTCTTGAGTATTTTATTAAGCTCTGATATTTGAGCGTTTACCTCATCGCTTGCCGTCGTATATTCCGAATTGATTATATACAGCTTCCAATTTTCGCTTTGCAGTATATTTTTCACAGAGTCGGGTATTACTTCCTCGGGTATCAGACTGCCGACAACCGACTCAACCCCTAAAACATACTTTACGCCGTCGGTCCTCTCCATTTCGGACATCATATTTCGTATGCTCTTGCCGTCCGTATCAGCCGAGACAAGGAGCATATGTGTTGAGCCGACCGCAAATTCGTCCTTTAGCTTTGAATTTGCTATGGCACATTCCATATCGTCGGGGATAGACTGCGTCATATCGTAATATACCTCCTTGTTCGCCCTGTTGTAGCAAACAGAGGCGGGAACAACGAGCAGAGCAAAGACAAGAATAAATATCCACGAACGCTTTACGACAAAGCCTGTAAGAGCGTTAAGCGGCGGCATAAGCGGCTTGTGCATTGTTTTTTCAAGCAGCTTATCGAAAACAAGTATCAGCGCGGGCAAGGTTGTTATACAGCCTATAAGACCTAAAAGCACACCCTTAGCCATTACAACGCCTAAGTCAAGCCCTAAAGTATAGCTCATAAAGCAGAGGGCGATAAAGCCAGCTATTGTAGTAACGGAGCTTCCTAAAACCGAGCTTATAGTCGCCTTTATCGCGTGCGCCATAGCCCGCTGTTTGTCACCCGAATAGCGTGCTTTTTGCTCCTCGTAGCTGTGCCACAGGAATATTGAATAGTCCATAGTGACCGCAAGCTGAAGCACCGCCGCAAGCGCCTTTGTGATATAGGAAATCTCGCCCAAAAAGTAGTTAGTGCCGAGGTTTAAAAGAATAGCCGAGCCGATGCTTAAAAGGAAAATAAAAGGAACAATCCAGTTATCCATAAAGAGCATCATCGCAACACAGCACAAAAGCACCGCAAGCCCTACATAAATCGGCTCTTCGTGTTCACACAGGTCTTTAAGGTCGGTCACCACCGCAGACATACCCGTTACAAAGCAGGACTTGCCCGCGATTTTTCTTATCTCCTTTATCGCCTTCATAGTTTCGTCCGCCGAGGTTGAGGTCTTAAAGAATACCGCCATAACCGTGGAATCTCCCGAGTTAAAGGCGTTGTATATCTCGTCGGGTAAAACCTCTTTAGGAACCGAAATATCCATAAGACTGTCGTACCAGATAACGCTGTCTACATTGTCGATTTTTTCGAGCTTACCCCTAAGCTTAGATATGTCCTTATCCTCCATACCGTCCACGATTACAAAGGAAAAGGCGCCCTTGCCGAAATCCTTAAGCAGTATATCCTGACCCTCTATCGTTTCAATATCGTCGGGCAGGTAACTTAGCATATCGTAATTAATCCGCGTGCCTGCCATTCCGATAACCGACGGGATAATCAGTACCGCCGCGATAATTAAAATCAGCGACCTGTGCTTTACTATCGCCTTTGAAAGTTTAATCATCATAATCCCCTTTTCGTTAAAGCTTTTTATTTTTGATTATTTTTACGGTATATGCGGCGTTAAAAAGATTTTGTATTCCGTCCGCCGCTATACCTATGCCCACAAGTACCGTCAGCGCTTCGCTCCCGTAGAAGGGATCTGTTATAAGCAGTATTCCGAGTATCGCGCAGATAACAGAGCCTATAAGAATAAGCCACCAGCCCGACAGCCCGAAACGGTAGGCGTCAACAGCAGTTTGAAGCTTAAACACTCCGTCTACCAAAATAAAAATCCCGATAAGCACTGGTAAAAAGGCAATAACATGCTCCGACCTTAAAAGCATTACAAGTCCTGCGATAATCGCAAATATACCAAGCGATAAATCAAACTGAAACGCAAGGTTATAAATATCGTAGGATATATAGCCGAATATCTTTGCCGCGCCGCAGATAACCGCAAGCACGCCCATCAGCCTGCAAAGGAATATTGCCGAGCTGTGGGGACGGATAATAATGTATATTCCCGCCGCCGCTGTAAGCACAGAGCAGATTATATAAAACCATTTTGCCTCTCTTATACTTTTCATTTTCCTCACTCCTGACAATCACATTATAGTCACACAAAAGCCCTTTTCCACCGACAAAAAAAGACCTATGTGTGAAATTCACACATAGGTCCTTAACTGTTGCATTTTCAGACATCTTTATCGGTTTGTCTGTTTTTTAAAAAGCAATGGCGGATATTACCGTCCAAAAGCACGCCTAACCGTTCTATGTATTCCCGAGGATTGCCCCGCATACCGTCTCCCAGCCAATCAAGCACAAGCCCCGTAAGCGCGTGGGCGTAAAAACTCGCGATAAGCTCAACATCCTCCCCGTCCACCGATAAATCGTCGGTTTCCCGCTTTGCAAAGGCGAGAATATTATTATAGGAAACGCGGTTTAAATGGTTTTCCACCTGTTCGCGGCTTATTGATTTATATAAATGATAAACCCCCTGTTTATTCTTATATACAAAATCTATCGCCTTGTAAAACGCCTCCTGCCAGCTCTGATAGTCCTCCTCATTGCCTATGACCTTTTCGGTTTCAAGCTGAAACAGCTCGTCAATAAGGGCGTAAATATCCTCAAAATAGTAATAAAAGGTGTTACGGTTGACTCCGCAACGTGTAACAATGTCCTTAACCGTGATTTTACTTAACGGCCGCTCGGATATAAGCTCCACAAACGCGTCGATAATCGCCTTTTTCGTAAACTGTGACATAAAACACCTCTGTTGAAAAAAATACCACATTATAAATATAGCATTTATCGGTTGATTTTTCAAGGTCAAACGGAATAAAACTTAAAAAGCCAAAAAAATGGGGTTGTCTTAATGCTAACGCCACATAAAGAAGGAATAATACAGGGGTCGGTTCTATGTGTGAATTGAGTATCTCAAATAGTTTAAATACATAACTTATTACGATAATTATACTTATTTAACACCTGCTTTTTCCTTTTTGCCGTAACTTCAGTGTATATTTCGGTTGTGGCAATGCTGCTATGTCCCAATAGCTCTTGAACGGAGCGTAGATCTGCACCGTTTGCAAGTTCAGCGATACGGATGCCGGTGCTGATAAGTATGTCAAGCATTGCAAGATTTCGAGTCGTTTTCCATATTTCATAATCGCTCTGAGCAGCCAAATTCTGATTCGTTAAATGGGTCGTAATTTGGCTGTTTCTTTATCTCTGTCACCGATTAAATTTATTTACTATTTTTCCTCCACAGATTTATGGGGTACACCCTTGCTTTCAAATCTTTTATTTTTTACGGCTTTTACAAAGCAGTCCACCGCCATATATAAATATTTAATGTTAATTTCAAAAGTTACCGGTGGCAGAGTTTTGTTTTACGGGAATAATTATTATATGCGTGTCGATTTATTATGACTATGATTTACGCTTTGCAATGACAAGATGATACTAATTTGCAAATGACAGTCATACACAGATTTATTATTGATTATTTGTAGATTTATTTTAGGCAAAACTGTCGTTTTGAAATGAGTGACCGACCTCTCATTTTGAAATGATTTCGTCGCTGTCGTTTTGGGAGGATTTTATGCCTTTCATTTTGAAATGAGCAAAAATATTCTCTCGCTTTGAAATGCTTAGATTTTCCTCCCTCTTGTCAACCTCAAAATAATAATAATAATATCTTTGTCATAAAAAACTGAAAATGTCACGCTCAAGAGATTCATAAAAAAAGGGATAATAATTTCAAATATTGAGCGCAACTTTTTTGCTTGAAATGACCGTAATTTCAAAAAGAATTTCTCACGCAAAAAAACTCTCAAAACTCTTATAATTCCAAAGAGAAAGTCAATCTCTATAGATTTTTTATTATTGTGCATTAGGAAGCGAGAATCAGTGTTAGACTGCGTGTACTTCCAAAAAACATACATTTGTGGTCAGTTTAGTGTCATTCATAGTCATTTGAGTGCGATTATCATACCATTACAATAATTACCCTATAAGGGGGACGCTGTAATTCATAAATGTCGTTTTGATGAAAAACCAAAAATAGCAGACGGTATCATTCGGTTTTTATATTGAGCAATAGATTGTGGTATCATTAAGTTTTTATATAGGTTTATAAATTTGGGTATCATCAGTTTGTTATATATACCGATAACAGGCGGTATCATACACTTGTTGCATACTGGTTAAAAATTTCGGGGGCATCGTATTTTTATATTCTAATATTTTCACTTTCAGCACTTATCTTTCGGATAGGTGCTGTTTTCTTTTCGTTAATGTTTTCTTGAAAATTGAAAAAAGAATCCTCAGGTTTTATCCACAAATGTTTTCGGAAAAGAAATTAAAGGAGGATAAAACTGTTATGACAAATAATGTTCAAACTGTTCCCATCCACGAAAAGTTGGCACTTACAATACGTGAAGCCGCCGAGTACAGCAATATTGGAATCAACAAAATTGATGAGATGCTTCGCACACCTAATTGTCCGTTCGTGCTTTTTGTGGGTAAGAAGAAGTTGGTAAAACGCAAAGAGTTTTAAGAGTTCATCAGTTCAAGACTGACGATATAACTCTGCTTCTAAAAAAATTACGAAAATAATATTTAATCACTTGAGAAAGAGAGCACTATATGATATAATTATAGTGTAGCAGTGTGTTCTTTTTCTCTGTGAGAAAGGAGAACATTTTGGGAAAGAATCTAAAAGGCAAAGAATGTGGTAAAGGTATTTATCAAAGAAAGGACGGTTTATACAGCGCAAGATTTGTTGACAAATTGGGTAAACGTCACGAGAAATATTTTAATACTGTACCCGAGGCACGCAACTGGATTGAAGATTCAAAATATGCCGATAAACATGAAGGAATTTTCGTAGCAACCGAAACTACGGTTGATGAATGGTTTGAATTTTGGATTGAAAATATCGTTGGAGATTTAGCTCCAAACACGCTCCGTAATTACCGTGAACGATACAAATTTAACATTCAACCCGTGATCGGAAAAATGGCGATTACTAATGTAAAGCCCATGCACTGCAAGAGGGTATTGCTAAAAATGGATGAAACCTATGCCGGTTCTACCATTCGTCAAACCTATATTTGTATGGGTACTATGTTCAAGGCGGCACTTATGAACGACTTAATACCAAGGCATCCTATGAACGGTGTAAGGTATACCAAGCCCATGCGGGTGAAGGACGATATTAAATTTTTGACCCGTGAAGAACAACGCATTTTCTTAAATGCAGCTAAAAACTCGCATAATTATAATCAGTACGCACTTATTTTAGAAACCGGACTTCGTACGGGTGAACTTATAGGGCTTACTTGGGATGCGATTGATTTCCCGAAGCGAACGCTTACCGTTAACAAAACTTTGGAGTACAGACATTCTCAAGGGTATTGGCGAGCAGGTGAAACCTCGCAGCTTATTATGTCCGACCTTGTTTTTATAAATTGGCGTACGGGGCTACCGGCAAAGAACAGTTCCTATGATACTCACCTGTATAAGCTTTGTGACGAGGCAGGTATAAAACGCTTTTGTATGCACGCTTTAAAGCACACATACGCCACCCGTGCTATTGAGGCAGGAATGCAACCGAAAGTGCTACAGAAACTACTGGGCCACGGCAGTATAAAAACCACGATGGACAGATATGTTCATGTCACTACCGATTCTATGGACCGGGCCATTAAGCAATTTGAAAATAATCGGGTATCGCAATGAATTTTCATATAATTCAATGCGAAAATGGAGTAAAAATGGCGTAGAAAGAAAGCGTATTACCCCTAAAACCCCATTAAATAAAGGATTTTTAAGGAGATAGAGAAATATATGAAATTAGGTATGGTAGGGTTGCCTAATGTAGGCAAATCAACCCTTTTTAATGCAATAACAAACGCAGGGGCGCAATCCGCAAACTACCCTTTTTGCACAATAGAACCTAATGTAGGTATGGTAAGTGTGCCCGACGAGCGACTTGAAAAGCTTGCCGAAATTTACAAGCCTGACAAGTTTACACCTGCGGTAATTGAATTTGTCGATATTGCAGGCCTTGTAAAGGGCGCTTCAAAGGGCGAGGGACTGGGCAACAAGTTTTTAAGCAATATCCGCGAGGTTGACGCCATTGTTCATGTGGTGCGTTGCTTTGAAAGCACCGACATAATTCATGTAGAAGGCTCGGTTGACCCGTTGCGTGATATTGAAACTATAAATTTAGAGCTTATACTTTCCGATATTGAAATCGCCCAGCGCCGACTTGATAAGGCAACCAAGGCTTTAAAGGGCGACAAGTCTATGCAAGCAGAGGTCGATTTTTTAAAACGGCTTATTGCTCACCTTGAAGAAGGACTGCCCGCACGCTCGGTAGAGATTACAAGCGACACCGAAAGCGAGGTTCTTGCCACCACCTCACTGCTTTCCGCAAAGCCTGTAATATACGCTTGCAATATGAGCGAAGACGATTTCAAAAACGGTATTGACACAAATGCAGGATATAACGCAGTAAAAGAAGCGGCAGAAAAAGAAAACGCCGAAATACTGCCTATTTGTGCCGCTTTGGAAGCCGAGCTTGCAAGCCTTGACGATGAAGAAAAAAGAATGTTTTTAGAAGATTTGGGGTTAGAGCGTTCGGGTCTTGACCGTATGATACAAAAATGCTACAGTCTTTTAGGTCTTATTTCTTACCTAACTGCCGGTAAGCCCGAAGTTCGCGCTTGGACCATTACAAAAGGCACAAAGGCTCCGCAAGCGGCGGGCAAAATTCACACCGACTTTGAACGCGGCTTTATACGCGCCGAGGTTATTGCCTATGACGACTTTATGGCCTGCGGCGGTAATATGGTTACCGCTAAAGAAAAGGGCCTTGTTCGCAGTGAAGGCAAGGAATATGTTATGAATGACGGAGATATTGTTCTTTTCAGATTTAATGTATAACAAAAAAATTATCACCAAAAATTATATTGGGTGATAATTTTGAAAGACAAAAAATGCGGTTCGGTAATTTTCGGTTTGGGTGCTGTGGGTTATGGCGCAATAGAGCTTATATGGCGCGGCAGAACGCATTGGTCAATGCTTGCCGCAGGCGGCTTGTCTTTTTTGACGCTTTCGAAAATATCGAACACATTTAAAAAAGCAAGTCTTTTCACAAAAGCGATTATCGGAAGTGCTTTTATTACTGCTATTGAATATATCTTCGGTCTGATTTTTAATATAATTTTAAAGCGTAATATTTGGGATTACAGCAAAATGCCGTTGAATATTGACGGTCAGGTGTGTCTGCTTTACTCTTTCTTTTGGCTGCTGCTGAGTTTTCTGTTTATCCCTTTGGCTGATAAAATACGAAACAAAATGAGATGATTTGTTGTGACAAAATTTTTGCGAAGAACTTGGGCTGAAATTGATGAAGACGCCCTTGTACATAATTTTAACATCATAAAAGAGTCGGCTCAAACAAAGGTTTGTGCGGTTGTCAAGGCCAACGCTTACGGTCACGGCGCCGACATTGCGGCGCCGATTTTGCAAAAGGCGGGCGCCGACTTTTTTGCCGTGTCAAATGTTGAAGAGGCTCTTGAGCTTCGCGAACACGGCATTTCGAAACCGATTTTAATTTTGGGCTACACCCCCTGCGAATATGCCTGCGAGCTTGCCGCACACAATATTTCGCAGTGCGTTCATTCGCTTGAATATGCAAGCGAGCTTTCACATCAAGCTCAAAAACACAACTTAAAAATTAAAATACATATAAAGCTTGATACAGGTATGTCGCGCATAGGCTTTGACTGCCGCAGTTATGAACTTTCAGGCATAAACGACGCCTTAAAAGCGGCGTCGCTTTGCGGCTTTGTGCTTGAAGGCATTTTCACACACTTTGCCGTTTCCGACCGAAATGCCGAGCAAGAGGACGGTTTTACCGACGAGCAGTACAGCCGTTTTTGCAAGGCTGCCGAAATATTTGAAGCGCACGGTCTGCACCCCGAAATAAAACACTGCTGTAATTCGGCGGCTTTATGTCAAGACCAAAGCAAGCACCTTGATATGTGCCGTGCAGGTATTGTTCTTTACGGGCTGACCCCCTCGGCCGACCTTAAACTGCCGCAAGATTTTATACCCGTAATGAGTTTCAAATCGGTTGTATCACAGGTAAAAGAAATTCGCGAGGGCGACACCGTAAGCTACGGCAGAACCTTTAAAGCACAAAGAAATATGACCGTTGCAACCGTCAGCGCAGGTTATGCAGACGGTTATTCAAGGTTGCTTTCCAACCGAGGCTATGTGCTTATAAACGGCAAGCGCGCAAATATTATAGGCCGCGTTTGTATGGATCAGTTTTGTGTTGATGTCACTGATATACCAAACGTTAAGCGTGATGACGAGGTTCTGCTTTTCGGTAAAGACCTGCCGGTAGAAGAGCTTGCCGAGGCAATAGGCACTATAAACTATGAATTGGTTTGCGCCGTTTCAAGCCGTGTTAAAAGAATAGGTAAAAAGAGGCAATAATACCAAGGGGTATTGTTGCCCTTTTTGAATTTTGAGGAGAAATTATGAAAAAGTATATTCTTACTTTAGATGAGGGCACCACCAGCGCCAGAGCCATTATTTTTGACACAGACGGAAACACAGTATCGGTTGCTCAAAACGAATTCAGGCAAATATATCCGTCTCCGAGCTTTGTTGAGCACGACCCTATTGAGATTTTATCTGCACAGTATTCGGCAATTTGTGAATGTATAATAAAATCGGGCTTAAATGCATCGGATATTTCCTGCGTAGGTATTACCAACCAGCGCGAAACGGTTGTTATGTGGAACAAAAAAACGGGCGAGCCTATATACAACGCTATTGTATGGCAATGCCGACGCACTGCGTCAATTTGTGAAGGGCTGAAAAATCAAGGCTTGGAAAAATACATTGCCGACACAACCGGTCTTAAAATTGACGCATATTTCAGCGCAACAAAAATCAAATGGATTTTAGACAATATTGATGGTGCGCGTGATTTAGCATTAAAAGGAGATTTGCTTTTCGGAACGGTTGACACTTGGCTTATGTGGAAGCTGTCGGGAGGAAAAATTCACGCAACCGACCAGACAAACGCGTCGCGCACAATGCTTTACGATATACATAATTTATGTTGGGACAAAAAGCTGCTTGAAATTTTAGATATTCCCGAAAGCATACTGCCGACCGTACAAAAAAGCGGCAGTTTTTACGGTGACATTGATATTATGGGCGTAAAACTTCCCGTTTGCGGCGTTGCTGGCGACCAGCAATCTGCTCTTTTCGGTCAACATTGTGTAAATGCAGGCGACATAAAAAACACCTACGGCACCGGTTGCTTTTTGCTTATGAACACGGGTGAAAACGCCGTAGCCAGCAAAAACGGCATGCTTACCACCGTAGCGGCTACAACCGAAAATCAACCCACGCAATATGCCCTTGAAGGAAGCGTATTTATAGGCGGCGCGGTAATTCAGTGGTTGCGCGATGAAATGAAGTTAATCGAAACGGCGGAGCAAAGCGAGGCTTGCGCTTTATCCGTATCCGACAGCGCAGGTGTATATATTGTGCCCGCCTTTGCGGGGCTCGGAGCGCCTTATTGGGATATGTACGCGCGCGGTACAATTTGCGGTCTTACAAGGGGTGCCGGACGCAATCACATAGTGCGAGCCGCGCTCGAATCAATAGCCTATCAAACTAACGATTTAATTGCCGCCATGCAAAACGATGCGGGCGTTGCCGTTACATCGCTCAAAGCCGACGGCGGTGCCGCAAAAAATAAGTTTTTAATGCAGTTTCAGGCAGATATTTCAAACATTGATGTAGTCCGCCCCTCAAACACCGAAGCCACCGCCTTGGGCGCGGCATTGCTTGCGGGCATTACCTCAGGAATAATAAACAAAAACTCCGAAAACATAAATGCTCTGTCCGATACATTTAAACCCGAAATATCAGATGATGAAAGAATTAAAAAACTGTCAGGCTGGAGTCGGGCAGTCAAAAGCGCCATAAGTTTTACCAAGGAGGAAATATAATGAAATTTGAAAAGGTCGAAAAGAAAATTTTATCAAGCGACGGCAAAAACACACTGTCAGGGGTAGTTTATGTACCCGACGGCGAAGCACGCGGCATATTCCACATAGTACACGGTATGACCGAATACATAGACAGATACAATCCTTTGTTTGAAACTCTTGCGAGCGCAGGCTATATATGCGCAGGCTTTGACAATTTAGGTCACGGAAACACGGCAGACGAAAAGGATTTAGGCTTTATTGCGCAAAAAGACGGTTGGAATTATATGGTTCGGGATGTAAAGCTTTTTGCCGACAGCGTAAAGTCTGAATACCCGTCTTTACCGTATATTTTAATGGGGCACAGCATGGGCTCTTTTATTACCAGAATAGCGGTATCGCGCTACAGCGATCTTGCCGATAAATACATTTGCTGCGGTACGGCGGGCAAAAATCATGCAGCAGCCGCGGGGCTTGCCCTTTGTGATATTATAAAGGCTTTGCGCGGTGAACGAGCAGTATCGCCTTTTTTAGAAAACATTGTTTTCGGTTCGTATAACAAGCGCTTTGACGGTGACAGCAAATACGAATGGCTTACAAAAGACCGTGAGATTATTGAAAAATACGCGAGCGACAGATTTTGCACATTTCATTTTACGGTGTCGGCCATGCACGACCTAATAAAGCTTATGCAACAGTGCAACAGCAAGAATTGCTTTAAAGAAACCCGAAACGACCTTCCTATACTTATAATCGCAGGCGACAGCGACCCTGTAGGCAATTACGGCAAGGGTGTCAAATGGGTTTATAACAGTCTCAAAGCATTCGGCAAAACAGATGTGACTATGTTTCTTTACAAGGATTGCCGCCACGAAATACACAACGATTCCTGCCGAGATAAAATGACCGAAGATATTTTGAAATTTATAGCAAAATAATCGGGCGACTGTAAAAGCACAGTCTTTTACAGTCGCCTTGATTTATATACGGTTTTTACAAAGCTATATAAAATAGTATGACATATCCCAGCACGGAAGTGACGGAAAATGCCGCAAATAAACCTTGTAGTCACCCCTTAAACTTAACACAGTTTCGGGTATTAAGAATAAATCTTCACTGCGGTGATATGCCGCAATCTGCATTTTAGGTCTGCATTCACTTATTGTTTGTTTTCCGCCTCTTAATGCCGCCGATTCGGCACCCTCTATATCCATTTTAATGATTGTCGGTACATATTTTTGCGACAGTGAGTCGATTGAAACCGAAGCTACAACGGTGCCGCCCTGCCCTATTCCCGACCCGCGCGAGCCATGCATATCAAAGGCAATCTGACCGTCGCAGTCGCTTACGCACGCGTTTATATTGATAATATCATTTATATTTTGTGTAGCGATACATAATTTGCTGTATGTTTTAAAATCGGGCTCAACAGCAACTATTTTGTTATATTTGTTTACCACCGACAAAAACTCTTCTACCGTATCGCCGCGATAGGCACCTAGGTCAAAATATGTTTCGCCGTCACCAAGCTTCAGTACATTTTGATACACCTCGCCGCTCGGCGTTTCACAGTCGAAAAGGTAATCGATTTTACCCGTCAGCTTATACATGACCGCATTTTCAAAAACCTTTTTTGAAGTATTGTCGGCAAGCAAATTATAAATGCTTTCGAGCCTATTTCGATTATTAAACACAAATTCCGTATTAAAAAGTGTGTCGCCGCATACGGGTACATCAGGTGCATACAACTCTTGTTCTGAGGCTATGCGTTTTATATTTGCGATAACATCGGGCAAAGATGTGCCAAAGCACACTAACACTATCATATCGCCGAAGGTATTTTGGGCTGTTTTATAATCGGTTACTCTGAAACCGTGAAATGTTTTTTGGCGCACAAAGCCGTCGGATGCAAACACACCCGATACCCTAATTTTATATCTGTCAAGCACAGAAATAATTTTATCTGCGCCGTTGCCCATACCGTAAAGTACTATAGGTTTTTGTGCGTTTTTTAAGTAGGTCCATAAATCTTTCATAGTCAAATTATATAACGAAAAACAAATTTTTACAAGTAAGTTATAGACAAAACCGAAATAGTTTGATATATTTAATATGTAACAAAATTTAAACGGAGGATTATTTATGAAAAAAGTTCTTGCTTTTGACTTTGGCGCTTCAAGCGGACGTGCAATGCTTGCAACACTTGAAGGCGGTAAAATCAGTATGAAAGAAATTCACCGCTTTTCTAATGACCCTGTAGTAGTGAGAGGCAGTATGTTTTGGGATGTTTTGCGTCTTTTCTTTGAAATTAAGACAGGCATTACCAAAGCGGTAAACGAAGGCGGATTTGACGCCGTAAGCATTGATACATGGGGCGTAGATTTCGGACTTATAGATAAAAACGGCAGACTTATGGCCAACCCCTATCACTACCGCGACAGCAGAACACACAAAATACCCGAAAAGGTTTTTGAAATAATTTCAAAAGACGAGCTTTACGGCAAGGCAGGCTTGCAATTTATACATTTTAACACTATCTATCAGCTTATGTATTTAAAATTCAATGAGCCCGAAATGCTCGAGCGCGCCGACAAAATGCTTATGATGCCCGACCTTTTCGGCTATATGCTCACAGGCGAAATGAAAGAAGAGGCAACCATTGCCTCTACCTCTAACCTGTTAGACCCTTATACTAAAGATTGGAATTTCGAGCTTATTGAGCAGTTGGGTTTACCAAAATCAATATTTGCGCCCATTACAAAACCGGGCAGTATTTACGGCTATCTTTCAGATGAAATCTGCGAAGAGCTGGGTTGCAAAAAGGTGCCCGTTATTGCGGTTGCCTCGCACGATACTGCGTCGG
>CAJMBP010000028.1 GCA_905211675.1 uncultured Oscillospiraceae bacterium | reverse complement strand
ACAGCCGCCGGGGCAACCCATAATCTCAACAAAGGTCCAACCGTCGGGGTTGCCTGCCTTCATTCTGTCCATAACAACCTTTGCGGCTGATGCGCCTGAGGCCACGGCAACCTTAACTTCCATATCGCCGAGCTTTGCGGTGGCCTGCTTAAGACCCATTGTGCCGCGAACCGCCGAATAATCAATCTCGGTGTTGTCTTTACCGCTGATCCAGTCATTTGCGGTACGAAGCGCCGCTTCCATAACACCGCCTGTGGCACCGAATATAATCGCAGCGCCTGTGTCTTCGCCCAAGGGACTGTCAAATTCCTCGTCGGGAAGATTTATAAAGTTAAGTCCGGCGCGTTCTATCATACGCGCAAGCTCGCGGGTAGTGATTGCAATATCCACATCGGGAACACCTGCGGCAGACTGGTCGTCGCGTCCGATTTCAAATTTCTTGGCAGTACAGGGCATAACCGAAACACTGACAATATCTTTGGGGTCAATGCCCTCTTTTTCTGCCCAATAGGTTTTAATAACCGCGCCTGCCATCTGCTGTGGTGATTTACAGCTTGAAAGATGCTCAAGCATATCGGGATAATAAAATTCGCAGAACTTAACCCAACCCGGTGAGCAGGATGTAATCATAGGCAGAACGCCGCCGTTTTTAACACGCTCAATAAGCTCGTTAGCCTCTTCAACAATGGTGAGGTCGGCACCGAAGTCGGTGTCAAACACCCTGTCAAAGCCGAGTCGGCGAAGAGCGGCAACCATTTTGCCCTCAACATTGGTGCCTATCGGCATACCGAAGCACTCGCCCAAGGTTGCGCGTATAGAGGGAGCAGTTTGAACAACAACCGTTTTGCTCGGGTCTGCAAGAGCCGCCCAAATTTTATCGGTGTCGTCCTTTTCGGTGAGTGCGCCTGTGGGGCATACTGCCGTGCACTGACCGCATGAAATACAGGGTGTGTTGTTAAGTGAAAGCTCAAAGGCCTGACCAATATTTGTGTCTATACCGCGGTCGTTTGCGCCGATAACGCTTACATATTGCTCTGCGCAAGCGGCAACACAGCGGCGGCAAAGAATACATTTGTTGTTGTCGCGTACAAGGTGCGGTGTGCTGAGGTCAAGCTCATATACAGGCTTAAAGCCTTCGAATGCGCCTTCGTCAACGCCGTAGTCACGGCAGAGCTTTTGAAGCTCGCAGTTGGTTGAGCGTTTGCAGGAAAGGCACTTTTTGTCGTGGGTTGAAAGAATAAGCTCAAGTGTGGTCTTGCGTGACTTTTGAACCTTTTCAGAGTTGGTAATAACCTCCATACCGTCTGAAGCGGGGTAAACACACGCGGTAACAAGACGGAAACCGCGGCCCTCGTTAACCTCTACCATACAAATACGGCAAGCGCCGATTTCATTTTTGTCTTTCATAAAGCAGAGTGTGGGAATTTCAACGCCTGCTTTACGGGCAGCCTCTAAAACAGTGGAGCCCTTGGGTACGCTTACAGCAATACCGTTAATTTTTACATCAATCATATCCATTATAAATTGGCTCCTTTCTTATACCTTTGAAATTGCTTTAAACTTACAGTTACCGATACATACGCCGCACTTAACGCACTTAGAAGAATCGATTTCGTAAGAAGCAAGCTTGTGGCCGGGGGCTGTGTAATCTGTTTTGGAAATAGCACCAACGGGGCAGTTCCTTGCGCACATACCGCAGCCGATACACTTGTCTTTATCAATTTTATAGGTAAGAAGCTCTTTGCAAACGCCTGCGGGGCACTTTTTCTCAACAACATGGGCTTCATACTCATCACGGAAGAATTTAAGGGTTGCAAGCACGGGGTTAGGAGCCGTTTGACCGAGACCGCAGAGTGAATTTTGCTTTATGTAGTAGCAAAGCTCTTCAAGACGGTCAAGGTCTTCAAGTGTAGCTTTACCCTTTGTTATTTTGTCAAGCAATTCGAGAAGGCGCTTGGTACCTACACGGCAGGGTGTGCACTTACCGCAGGACTCATCAACGGTAAATTCAAGGAAGAACTTAGCCATATCAACCATACAGTTGTCCTCGTCCATAACGATAAGACCGCCCGAACCCATCATACAGCCGATAGCGGTAAGGTTATCGTAGTCAACCTCGGTATCAATAAGGCTTGCAGGAATACAACCGCCTGAAGGACCGCCTGTTTGAGCGGCCTTAAACTTTTTGCCGCCGGGAATACCGCCGCCTATGTCTTCGATAATGTGGCGAAGTGTTGTACCCATAGGAATTTCAACAAGACCTGTGTGTTTAATTTTACCGCCCAAAGCGAATACCTTTGTGCCTTTGGATTTTTCGGTACCCATTGAAGCAAACCAATCGGCGCCTTTAAGAATGATTTGAGGAATATTTGCAAAGGTTTCAACATTGTTTTCAACAGTAGGCGAGTTATAAAGACCTTTAACTGCCGGATACGGAGGACGCGGTCTCGGCTCGCCGCGGTTACCTTCGATAGATGTCATAAGCGCTGTTTCCTCACCGCAAACGAATGCACCTGCACCGAGACGGATTTGAAGGTCAAAGTCAAAGCCCGAGCCGAATATATTTTTACCGAGCAATCCGTATTCGTTAGCCTGATCGATAGCCTTTTGCAAACGGGCAACGGCTATTGGGTATTCTGCACGAACATATACATAACCCTTTGTAGCTCCTATTGCGTAACCTGCGATTGCCATAGCTTCGATTACGCAGTGCGGGTCGCCTTCAAGAACGGAACGGTCCATAAATGCGCCCGGGTCGCCCTCGTCGGCATTACAAACAACATATTTTTGCCGCGCTTTGTTGGGCGCACACAACGACCATTTTAAACCGGTGGGGAAGCCGCCGCCGCCACGGCCGCGAAGTCCCGAATCCTTTATAACCTGAATTACCTGTTCGGGGGTCATTTCGGTAAGCACCTTACCGAGTGCCGCATAACCGTCCATGGCAATATACTCTTCTATGTTTTCGGGGTCGATAACACCGCAGTTGCGAAGAACAACACGGTTTTGAGATTTGTAGAAGGTTGTGTCGCTGAGCGAAACATTTGCGGCTTCTACAACCTCCTTAGCGCCTGTGTCGTTGTAAACCAAACGCTCTACGGGACGACCTTTAAGCAGGTGCTCTTCAACAATTTCTTTTACATCATCTGTGGTAACGCGGCTGTAAAATGTACCGTCAGGATAAACAATAACAACGGGGCCCAATGCGCAAAGACCGAAACAGCCGGTCTGAACAAGCTTTACTTCTTCGCTTAAACCTGCGGCTTCGATATTTTTTTCAAAGGCTGCCTGAATTGATTTACTGCCTGACGAGGTACAGCCTGTACCGCCACAAATAAGTACATGTGCACGAATCATAACTTTACCTCCAAATTATTTACAGTTAGCAACGGTGTATTCGGTTACAACCTTGCCGCCTTTTAGGTGTTTTTCTACAACTTCTTTTGCCTTATCGGCAGTCATTTTAACATAGGTTACCTTGTCTTTTCCTGCCTCATAAACCTCAACAATAGGTTCATACTGACAAAGACCCACACAGCCTGTTTGAGAAACGGTAACAGATTGTGCAAGACCTCCCTCGTTTACTGCCTCAACGAAAGCATTAAGAACGGGGCGTGCGCCCGCAGCAATACCGCATGTAGCCATGCCTACAACAACGCGTGTAGAGTTTGTGCCTTCGCGTATTACAACCTTATCTTTCATTTTGTCTTTGATTGCCTGCAATTCAGCCAAAGATTTCATTTTAATATCTTCCTTTCTGAAAAATATTCTGTAAAATTTATCTATTTATACAACAGCAGATACTGTTCATTAAGATACTCTTTTATCCACTTGATAACCTCGTAGCTGTCAAGCGGCACACCGTCTAAAATATTGCGAAGCTCGGCGGTGTTTAGGGTTAATTCGCCCTTTTCGGTTTTATGCGTAAAAAGAAAATCGGTATTCGGGTGACCCTGTATTAAGGTTGCCACGGTTTCTTTTACATCGCCGAGGGGCGTAAAATCTAAATGATTTTTATAAAATACGGCGGTAACGGTTGTGCCGTGATGCTCTGGGCTTTGCTCGGCAGTTTCAGAGGTAATGGTAATTTTACCGCCTGTCTGCTCTGCGGCAAGCTTAAGCAGAGGAATGCCCATTCCCACCTTTCGGGTGGTGCGGGTTGTATAAAAAGGATTTTCAACCGTTTTTAAAACCTCGTCACTCATACCGCAACCGTTATCTTTTATTTCAAGGGTTAAGGTGTCGCCCTGTTCGGTAATTGATATTTCGGTTAAGCTTGCCCCTGCTTTTACCGAATTTTCGGCAATATCAAGAATATTAAGCGATAACTCTTTCATAATACTACCTCAAAAATTCAAATAATGCTTTGCGTATTTCATCGTCACTTTGAAGCCCGTCGGGTAAAGAAAAATAATTTTCTTTATCTTTTATTTGTGTAAGATAGTGCGCGTCGGAGCTTATTATGATTTTTTTGCTTTCAAGCGAATACTTTTTTGTGTACTCGAAAAGCTTTGTGCCGTCGTGCAGTTCAACACAGTTGAATTCGGGCGTTTCGGGCAATGTGCCAAGCACCGAGATTATGCCGTTTGCTTCACGGTCTATATGTGCGGGATAGCACACGCCCCCGTAACGAGATACAATATCGGGCAATTTTTCAATCGACACAAGAGTTGCGTTTATAAGCAAATTTTCTTCTTCGCCTATAATATTATCTTCACCGTCTAAAATTTGCTGTTCTCCGAAAATTTCAGGTCGGTTTTTAACAGAAATTTTAAACCCGTCAATTTCTTTTCCGAAGTCCATGGCGTTTTGCAGGGTTTCAAACAAACAAACCGCGTGAATATCCTCGGCGGTGGTAAGCTCCATGCCTGCAACAGCTACTATGCCATAGCGTTTTGCCGCCTTAAAAAAAGCGGGGCAGTTAAGGGTTGAATTGTGGTCGCAAAGTGCTACAATATCAAGCCCGCAAACAGACGCCATACCGGCTATATTGTTGGGTGTGTTATCGTCGTCTCCGCAAGGTGATAAACACGAGTGTATATGAAGGTCGTAGTAATAACGCTTCATTATACGCTACCGGAAAGGCAAACCGCCGCTTGAAAGGTGGTAAGTTCAGTTGAAAAAACATTTATGCCCTTTTGCTTTGCAGCAGAGAGTACATCCTCGGGAAGTGTTACGCCCTCGGTAAGAATCACGCATGAAACATCGGCAAGCGACGCCACAGCAACAACATTTATGTTAGACATAATGGTAAACCAAACATTGTCGGCTTCTGCTCTGCCCATAACCCAGCTGAGCAAATCTCCCGCATAGGCGCCGTGTATTTCACGGTCGGGACAGGGCATTGACAGCACGCAAAAGCGTGTATCGTTTGATAACTCTTTTACCGTCAAGGCTTATTCACCCTTTCGATTTTTACTGATTAAACAGTCCTCGGGAACCGACAGACCCTTTATAACATCCTCTGCAAAGGCACGGCATGTAGGCGCGCCACAGGAGCCGCAGTCGATACCCGGCAAAGATTTGCGAAGCTTTTGAATATCCGACATCATACGGATTGATTCAGCCATACTGTCGCTAAGTCGCGATATAGGCTGATATTCGGGCAGCTCATTAAAAATGTAGCTGTCGGGAATGTATTTAGAGTCTTCGGGGGTTAAAAAGTTTTGTGAAACCGGCAGATAACGCCTGAGAGATTGCAAACGGGCCTTTGCTATATACGGGTTTTGTATGGTAAGCACACCGCCTACACAGCCGCCCGTGCATGCGTTCAGCTCAATAAATTCAAGCTGAGGAATATTGCCGTTTTCAATCTGGTCGAGAACACGGTTTACATTTTCGATACCGTCGGCGGCAAGGTAATTGTCATTAAAAATTGCCGTGGCTTCACCGCCGGTGCTTGCCCAGCCAATGCCTATCATACCCGATTCCGAAAGCGATTTTATATCATCGTTTTTCTTCATTGCGTTGATAAGCAAAAAGTAAATATCGCTTATTGAAACAACCTCGTCAACCTGACTTTTGTAATCGGCAAAACCGTTTTTTACATAGCTTGCTTTAGCGGGACAGGGCGATATAAAACAAACGCCTATCTCGTCGGGTTTGAGCTCGGGGTGATTTTTAATTGCGCTTTCGCGCGCAAGGCGCGCCGCAACCTCCATAGGCGGCAACATGTGAATAATGTTTTCTTCAAGTGACGGAAACCGCAGACCTATAAGCCGAAGCACCACAGGGCAAGCCGAGCTTATGGCGGGTTTTTTTACACCGTCGGTTTTAAGATAAAGGCGGGTATATGCAGAAACAAGCTCTGCCGCTTTCGAGACCTCGAAAACATCGTCAAAGCCGATTTTTAAAAGTCCGTCAAGTACATAATCGATATCGTCAAGATTATCAAACTGACCGTAAAGCGAGGGCGCCGGCAGTGCAATTTTCCACTTAAAGCGGTCCATTGTTTCAAGTTTGCTGCAAACCGCGCGTTTGGCTTTTTGCGGGCATACCCTTATGCACTCGCCGCAGTCGATACATCTTTCTGTGTTGATTTGCGCATGACCGTCTTTAATGCGTATTGCCTCGGTTGGGCAATGGCGCAGACAGGTAGTGCAACCGGTGCACTTGTCACGATCAAGCAAAACCGAATGTTTATAAGTGTGCATAGGCTCACCTAAATATTGACACACATGGTCACGGTAGTTCCCACACCTACGGTTGATTCTATCTTCATTTCGTCGGTATAACGCTTCATATTAGGAAGCCCCATACCCGCGCCGAAGCCCAAGGACCTAATCTGATCGGGAGCTGTGGAAAAGCCTTCGAGCATTGCCTGCTCAATGTTTTCAATTCCGGGACCGTTGTCTTTTAATATGATTTCAATACGGTTTTCACAGACTATAACATCTGCCTCGCCGCCGCCGGCGTGAATAACCATATTGATTTCGCCTTCGTACATTGCAATGGATACTCGCCTGATAGTCTCGGGGTCAAGCCCCAAGCGTCTCAGATTTTTTTTGATTTGTATTGAAGCCTGACCTGCCGAGGTAAAGTCGTTTCCGTCAACGTCAAAGTGAAAAACGAGTTCTTCGCTCATTTTTTTACCTTATTTCCGACAAGACCGTTTTGGTAAAGAATACCGCAAGCCTCATAAAGCCGTTTGTCGGAAACCATAAGGACTATTCCGCTTTCCTTTGCAAGCTCTATCATTTCGGGGGTAGGCTCTTTTGAACGCACAAAAACAACACAAATCATATCCATCATTTCGGCTGTACGAATAACCTGAGGATTAACGAGTCCTGTAAGCAGAACCGCCTGATCCTTAACAAAGGCCAACACATCGCTCATAAGGTCGCAGCCGCACGCAGAATAAACATGGCGACCGATATTTTCTTCGCAACAGATAACCTTTGCTTCGAGCAGTTCTTGCATCTGGCTTATTTTCATAAGTTATCTATCCTTTAAATTTTGAATTAGTCGGTATATTTTGCAAGTATGCTGTCTACATCGTCAACCGTAAGACGGCCGTAAACCTCGTCGTTGACTGTAAGCACGGGAGCGAGACCGCACGCGCCTATACAGCGGCATGCCGTAAGTGAAAATTTTCCGTCTTCGGTGCACTCGTCTGCGCCTATGCCGAGCTTTTCACTCAGTTTGTTGAAAATGTTGCCCGAACCTACAACATAGCAGGCGGTACCCAAACAAACCGAAATGTTGTATTTGCCCTTTGGTGACAGCGAAAACTGCGCATAGAAGGTCGCAACACCATAAACCTTTTCGAGCGAAACACCCATACCGTCGGCAATCATTTCCTGAACTTCAATAGGCAGATATCCGTAAATATCCTGAGCCTTTTGCATTACCACCATAACATTGCTCTTGTCGTGACAGTTTTCGGCAATAACTGCTTTGAGCTGGGCTTCTTGCTCGGCGGTACCTTTAAACGGAAGTTTGCTTAATTTTTTCTTCATTTTAAAGTTATCCTCCTTAAAAATATGAATACACATTATATAAAATGATAATATGTATTGCGTCATTTAATAATAGCATAGTTTTTCGGTTTTGAAAAGGTT
The DNA here is from genome assembly GCA_905211675.1 of uncultured Oscillospiraceae bacterium. Classification (GTDB taxonomy): domain Bacteria; phylum Bacillota; class Clostridia; order Oscillospirales; family Acutalibacteraceae; genus UBA737. The sequence goes on along the minus strand of CAJMBP010000028.1, from coordinate 10,832 downwards.
TTTTTGTTAAAAAAATCACATTTTTTTACAAAAAACCAAAATTTTTTTAAAATGAACACTTTTTCGGTTTACATAAAATCACCCAAGTGCCGTTAAACACTTGGGTGATTGCTTTATGCTTTGAGATTTCTTTCGAGCCATGTGAAGCCGAGGTCAAGCGCCGCAAAAAGGTTATCTTTAGTGCTGTCTTTGACAATTCGCTCTTTCATGGGCTTGTCGGTGTTGCTGTCAAGCAGCTGAACCGAAACCTTATCGGCAATTTCGAGCTTACCGTCTTTTTTTGAAGAAAGAATTTCAAAACGGACTATATATTTTTCGCTCATATCGCCGTAGTAAATTTCTTTACCCTTTCTTACCAAAGGCTTGCCCTTATAGGTTAAAAAATTTGTTTCTGACATAAATATTTCTCCTGAATTTTATTCGGGCATTTCGCCGTAAAGATTAAAGCGGAACAGCATTGTTTCATCGTCTTTATTTGTGCAGCGAACCCATGCTTCCTCAACCTCGGTATTTGCAAGTATTGTTGAAAGACCTAACATTTGACAAAGCCTTGATTTTAAATTAAGCGAATCACCGTCTGAAGTTTCAAGATAAACATCGCCCTTGCATTTGTTGATTACCTTGATTAAATCTTCAAAATCGACATTGTGAATTTGAATTTTTTCGTAATTCATAAAAATGTACCTCCTGTTTGATTACTCATTGAAATTATAAACTATACATATAAATATGTCAAGATTGTAAAATTTATAAGTGCTTCAAAGCCATAATTTTAATTCCATCTTTTTTATTGTTGACTTTTCGGCAGAATTTTATTAGTATTATATTTGTAAAAATATGCTTTACAAGAGGTAGTAAAAAATGGAAAGTTCTCAGAAAACAATGGATATGATAGTTAACCTTGCCAAAGGCAGAGGTTTTGTTTACCCCGGCAGCGAGATCTACGGCGGTCTTGCAAACGCGTGGGATTACGGCCCGTTGGGCGTTGAACTTAAAAATAATATCAAACGCGCTTGGTGGAAAAAGTTTGTTCAGGAAAATCCTTATAATGTAGGTCTTGACAGCGCAATAATTATGAACCCCGAAACATGGGTGGCGTCGGGACATCTGGGCGGTTTTTCGGATCCGCTTATGGACTGCCGCCAGTGCAAAACCAGACACCGTGCCGACAAGCTTATAGAAGATTATGTGGCAGAAAACGGTTTGAGCGATAATCCCGCCGCTATGGATGATAGCGAAATGATGGAGTATATCCGTGAGCATCAAATTGCCTGCCCCGACTGCGGTTCGCACGACTTTACCGATATACGCAAATTTAACCTTATGTTCAAAACCTTTCAGGGCGTTACCGAGGACAGCTCTTCAACGCTTTATCTTCGCCCCGAAACCGCACAGGGTATATTTGTTAACTTTAAAAATATTCAGCGTACCACACGCCGTAAGCTGCCCTTCGGTGTAGGACAGATAGGTAAGTCGTTCCGTAACGAAATCACACCCGGTAACTTTATATTCCGTATCCGTGAATTTGAGCAGATGGAGCTTGAGTTTTTCTGCAAGCCGGGTACCGACCTTGAGTGGTTTGATTATTGGCGCAGCTTCTGCCGCGACTGGCTGATAAACTTAGGTATGAATGAAAATTCTCTGCGTCTGCGTGACCACGATAAAGATGAGCTTTGCTTCTATTCAAAGGCTACAACCGACTTTGAATTTTTGTTCCCGTTCGGTTGGGGCGAGCTTTGGGGCGTTGCAGACCGTACCGATTATGACCTTACCCAGCACGCAGAACATTCGGGCGAGCCTATGGAATACTTTGACACCGAAACGAACGAAAAATATGTTCCTTATGTTATTGAGCCGTCGCTTGGCGCCGACCGCGTAACGCTCGCGTTCCTTTGCAACGCCTATGATGAAGAGGTTGACGAAAAGGGCGACAAGCGCGTAGTGCTCAGACTTCACCCCGCACTCGCTCCGTTTAAGGCTGCGGTGCTTCCGCTCTCTAAAAAATTGTCAGATAAAGCAATGGATATAAAAAATGATTTGGCAAAAGAATTTATGGTTGATTTTGATGACGCCGGTTCTATAGGCAAACGCTATCGCCGTGAAGACGAAATAGGCACACCTTTCTGCATAACCTACGATTTTGAAAGTGAAACCGACGGTTGCGTAACCGTTCGCGAACGCGACAGTATGCAGCAGGTGCGTATTCCGATTAGTGAACTTAAATCTTACATTGCTGACAGAATAAAGTTTTAATTTTTATACATTCTGAATTTTCAGGAGGATTATATGGCAACACAAATATTAACTATGTTTGCAATGCTTGTCGGCGGTTTGGCGTTTTTTCTGTACGGTATGAGCACAATGTCGTCGGGTCTTGAACAGATGGCGGGCGGCGGTCTTGAGCGTACAATGAAAAAGGTTACCTCTAACGATTTTATGGGCTTCTTTTTAGGCGCGGGTATTACGGTCGCTATTCAGTCGTCTTCTGCGATGACGGTTATGCTTGTAGGCCTTGTAAACTCGGGCATTGTTGAGTTCGGAAACACCTTCGGTATGATAATGGGTTCAAACGTAGGAACTACCCTTACTGCATGGATACTCAGCCTTGCCGGCATAGGCGAAGGCAATTTCTTTATAACTCTTTTGCAGCCTATGACATTTGCGCCCATACTTGCTTTTATAGGTATAGTAATTCGTATGATATCAAAGAGCGAAAAAAAGCGCAATCTCGGCATTATATTTATTGGCTTTGCGGTCTTGATGTTCGGCATGGAGCTTATGAGCGAATCTATGCGGGCGGTGCGTACTGTTCCGGGCTTTGATAAGTTTCTTGCAAGCCTTACAAGCCCGATAATAGCGTTGCTTGTTTCTACCGTGTTTACGGGCATTATTCAGTCGTCTGCCGCTACAATCGGTATAGTTCAGGCTTTGGCGCTGACAGGTGTAATTACCTGGCAGATGGCAATACCGCTTGTGCTAGGCGCAAACATAGGCACCTGTGTTACCGCTCTTATTTCAAGTTTAGGCACAAACAAAAATGCAAAGCGCGTTGTTATAATGCACTTTTTTGTAAATGTGTTTGGCTCGATGCTGTGTATGATGATTATGTACGGTATGGAAATATTCGGCGTCAATATTTTGAACGCTAAAATCGATATGGTAGGCGTCGCCGTTATTCATACAATGTTTAATCTTGTAACAACGGTAGTGCTGTTCCCAATAAAGAAGCTTATTATAAAATTCTGCACCATAATTATTCCCGACGGAAAAGAAGAACAGCATACGGCTTTTTTGGACGAGCGTATATTTAACAACACGCCTATTGCTATCAGCGAGTGCCGCCGTCTTGCCAACGAAATGGCGGAATACACACGCAAGGCTATAATGCAATCACTTGAACTTGTTTGGAATTATAGTGAAAAGAAAGCACAGTATGTACGCGACACCGAAGGTATTACCGATAAATACGAGGACAAGTTGGGAACATATTTGGTTCGTCTTAGCAGCAATAACCTTACCGAAGAGGATTCGCACGCTGTGTCGCGTATGCTTCATTCACTGAGCGATTTTGAACGAATAAGCGACCACGCGCTTAATATTTCCGATATTGCTTTGGAGATTAAGGAAAAAAATATTGCCTTTTCCGATGATGCCAAGCGTGAAATAATCATTATGATGAATGCTCTTAAAGAAATAATGAATATTACTATAGACTCGTTTATGAATGATGACTTTGAAGCCGCGTCGCATGTAGAACCTATTGAACAGGTTATAGACAAACTTAAAGACGAGCTTAAATCGCGTCATATCGAGCGTCTGCAAAAGGGCGAATGTACCGTTCAGATGGGCTTTGTATTTTCAGACCTGCTTACCAATATGGAGCGCGTTTCGGACCACTGCTCTAACATTGCGGTATTCACCATTCAGCAGGATTCTCCAAAGCTTGACACACACAAATATTTGAGAAAAATAAGGAATTCCGATGTGGGAAACTTTGTTGAAGAATACAACGAATACGAGAGAAAATACTCTTTAGATTGAGGAGAACGCTTTATGTTTAAAAAAATTCTATCATTGTTAATGGCATTGGTTTTGTCATTTGGCTTTGTAGGTTGCGGCAAGAAATCGGACCTGCCCGAATACGAAAACAAGCAGTTTGATATATCGGGCTTTTGGGCGCCTTATGAAATAAGCGAGGAAAGCTTTAAGCTGTATAAGGATGTAGGCTTTACCGAACTTGCAATGATAAATCACTCACTCGAAAAGACGAGTGAAAATCAGTTTTATTTAGGTTCTGAAAGAACGATGAAGGCACTTGAAATATGCAAAAAAGTCGGCCTTAATGCTATACTTAACTATAACGATTGGATTGCAACCTGGGCAGAAGATGATGAAAATTATTACGGGGATACCCCGTTTAGCAAGTTTGACCTTTACGGTGATTACAAAGACATTATTACAGGCATTCATATTTGCGATGAGCCGTTTGTCAGACATATCGACATATACGGCAACAAAACGCTGATAGACGACTTTAAAAAGGTATATCCCAACGCAAAATATATAGTTAATCTCATACCGTTTACAGCCGTTACCAACCGCGGCTTTGAAAGCTATGAGCAAATGATGCAGATTATTGAAGAAACCTTTATGGAACCGTTTGAAACGCCCTATGTGTCGGTCGATGTTTACCCCTTCCACGAAGGTAACACTCTTGACGACGGCACGCTTGCGCTTAATTACAGATACATTGCCGAGTCGGCAAAAAAATACGGCATAAAACCGGCTTATATTTTGCAATCGAGTGTTGGCGGCGGCGAGTTTGAAATGAATTTAAGCGAGGCAGATCTGCGTTGGGAGATTAACAATGCGCTTGCTTTCGGCGCCGACACACTGCAATATTATTGCTATTCGGTTCCTAAAACACTTAAAGACGACGGTACGGTTGAATATATGTATGACAACTGTATCTTAAAGCAGGACAACACACCGAGCGATATATATTACAGCCTGCAAAAGCTGCATAAAGAAATACAGTCGTTTGCAAGTGTAATTCTTTCTTATGATTGGGACAAAACTGTCGGCATTTCAGGCACCGAAGATCAGACATTCAGATTGTCTGCTCTCGAATATGATGATAATTTTAATATTGTAAAATTAGAAGGCTCTGAAAATTATGTAGATGCTTCGGGCACGCAGGATATGCTGGTAAGCCGTTTTACAAGCGAAAAATACGGCGAAGCGTATATGTTCTTAAACTGGGCTGAACGCACAAACAGCAACACCGTAACCGCAGAATTTAAAGATTGTAAATCAATCGCGTTATACGGCGGCGAGGGCTTTGACGGCACGCCCGAAATAATTAAGCTTGATGAAAACGGCAAGGTCACATTTGAACTTGCCTACGGCGAGGGCGTGTTTGTAATACCGCTTGTATAAACCTAATAAGCAAGGCATAGCTTTAAAGTATTTTTATAGGGGTGAGTTATTACGCAAAACGAAAATACCGACAGATATAAAAACAAAATTATTACGGTGCCTAACATACTGTCGTTTTTTAGACTGTGCTTGATACCGATTATAGTTTGGCTTTACTGTTTTAAAAAAGATTATCTATGGACTGCGATTGTGCTTTTAATTTCGGGTTTTACCGACATAACAGACGGATTTATCGCAAGAAAATTTAATATGATAAGCGATTTCGGCAAGGCCTTTGACCCCGTCGCAGACAAGCTTACACAGATAGCAATGATGTTTTGCTTGGTCACCCGATTTCCGCTTATGCTTATACCGTTTGCCATACTTGTGGCAAAAGAGTCACTTGCCGCGATTATGAATATGCTTACGCTTAAAAAGGCGGGTTTTGTTGTGGCGGCGGTTTGGCACGGTAAGCTTAATACGGTGATGCTTTACAGCACAATATTTATACATATTGTTTGGTTTAATATTCCGTCGGTTGTTTCAAAAGTGTTGATTGCCGTCTGTGTTGCGGTGATGTTAATTTCGTCGGTGCTTTACACAAAATCAGATATAAAGGCAATAAAAGAACAAAAAACAAATAAATCCGCAGATTCTTAAATCTGCGGATTTATTTTTTACTTTTTAAGCTTATTATCTACAACATCGCGTAAAATGCTTTCAAACTGTTCCATAGGTATTGCGCCTAAATCTTCACCTGAACGGTGGCGAACCGATACCGTTTTATTCTCTATGTCTTTATCGCCCAAAATAATCATATAAGGCACTTTTTCAATCTGTGCGTTTCTGATTTTGTATTTAAGGGTGTTTTGACTGTCATCGATTGTTACACGGTATTTTTGAGAAGTAAGCCTTTCGGCTATCTCTGCGGCGTATTCGTTTGCACGGTCGGTAATGGTAAGAATACGCACCTGCTCGGGCGACATCCATGTAGGCAACGCGCCCGCATATTTTTCGATAAGGTAAGCCAGCGTTCTTTCGTAACAGCCAAGGCTTGTGCGGTGTATAATATAGGGCAGCTTTTTCTGACCGTCGGCGTCGGTGTAATACATACCGAACTTTTCGGCAAGCAGCATATCAATCTGAATTGTAACTATTGTGTCCTCTTTGCCGAAAACATTTTTGTACTGTATATCGAGTTTAGGTCCGTAGAAGGCGGCTTCGTCAATACCGATTTCATACTCAACGCCCAAATGCTCAAGTATTTTTTGCATGGTTGCCTGTGCCTCGTTCCACTGCTCGGCGTTGCCCTCATACTTATCGGTATTGTTGGGGTCCCATTGCGAGAAACGGAAGGTGCAGTCCTCAAGCAGCCCTACAGTACCGAGGAAGTATTTGCAAAGGCTTAAACAATCGGCAAATTCCTGCTCTAATTGGTCGGGGCGAAGCACCAAGTGACCCTCTGAAATTGTAAACTGACGCACGCGTATAAGGCCGTGCATTTCGCCCGAATCTTCATTTCTGAACAGGGTAGAGGTCTCGCCCAAACGCATGGGTAAATCGCGGTAGCTGCGTGCCTGATTCAAATACACTTGGTATTGGAACGGGCAGGTCATGGGGCGAAGCGCCAAACATTCTTTTTCCTCATCATAAGGGTCGCCCAGTATAAACATACCGTCAAGATAGTGGTCCCAGTGCCCCGATATGCGATAAAGGTCGCGCTTTGCCATAAGCGGAGTTTTGGTAAGCAGATAGCCGTGCTGTTGCTCGACATCCTCTACCCAGCGCTGTAAAAGCTGTATTACGCGGGAGCCTTTCGGAAGAATAATAGGCAGTCCCTGACCGATTGAATCGACTGTGGTAAAGAAGCCAAGCTCACGGCCGAGTTTGTTATGGTCGCGCATTTCGGCTTCTTCAACCATCTTTAAATATGCATCAAGTTCGTCTTGTGTGCGGAATGCCGTGCCGTAAATACGGGTGAGCATCTTATTGTTTTTGTCGTTTTTCCAATAAGCACCCGACTGACCGGTAATTTTAAAAGCTTTAAGTGCCTTTGTATAGCACAGGTGGGGGCCTGTGCACATATCTACATATTCGCCCTGCTTGTAAAAGCTGATTTCGGCATTTTCGTCGAGATCGCCGATGTGCTCAACCTTATACTTTTCGCCAAGTTCTTGCATATGGGCAATCGCGTCTTCTCTTGATAACACGTACGGGCGAATGGGCAAATTTTCTTTGACTATTTTGCGCATTTCCGCTTCGATTGCGGCAAGGTCCTCGTCGGTAAGCTTGGTGTCGCCGAGGTCAATATCATAATAAAAGCCCTTTTCGGTGGCGGGTCCATAGCCGAAATCAGCGTGTGGGTAAAGGCGCTTTACCGCCTGAGCCATAATGTGTGCGGCTGTGTGGCGCAAAACTTCAAGCTCTTGGTCGGCTTGGGCTTCTGCTACGGTGCCGTCTTTGTAAATGATTTTCATAAAATCTATCCTCTTTCATAATAAAAATTTTAAAAAATAAAAAACTTCGCCCCCTGAAAACAGGGACGAAGTGTATAAACTCTCCGTGGTTCCACCCACATTCCGCAAAAGTTGCGGCACTTTTAACGCTTTAACGCAGCGGATACGGCTGCAGTTGTTACCCCACAGCACTCAAAGGCGGTCTCATTTGCAGTTGCTTTATGTTCTTTTCAGCTGCCGAACACTCTCTTATGAAAGCAAGGTTGCAAACTAATGTCCTTCTCAACGCTTTCTACCATTTATAATAACCCTTTAAAACGGTTTTGTCAACAAAAAAATTATTAAATACGCGCCGATAAACGCACAGCACCGGCTGCGGCGAAAGCATGGTTGCCGGTTTTATTGCGGGCTGTATTCAAAAAACAGATTATGTACTCGAATTGGGATGGGCTTGCGGAAATGCAACGACATTTTCTGCAAAGCTTGTCACAGGAGAGGAAATATATTCCGTTTTATGTGGTATGTCAAACACCTCAAATTACCATGCGCGTTATTCCTTGCTTGACATCGGTTCCAATCAGCATATATAACATAATATTCAAATCTTTTAAAGAAGATGGCAGCGTATTTTACGCTGCCACCTGAATTTTTACTGTTACTTTCAATTAAAAGTGGGATAGTCCGTCGTCAATAAAAATATCCTCTTTGCCGTTTTTTACAAGTATCAGTGCCGCCGCCAACAGATATTTAAAATGCTTTTCAGGTGCCTCAAGGTCTATGCCGAAATCTTCCTTAATTTTTCTTATGCGGTAAAGCACCGTGTTTCTATGTGTGTAAAGCATTTCACAGGTTTCTTTAAGCGAATGATGACATATAAGGTAGGCATAAAGGGTTTTGCACAGCTCCGAAGAGCCTTTGCGGTCGTATTCACTCAGTCTTTCAACCTCGGGCACGGTAAAACCGCCGTTATTCGCCGCCGATTTAAGTGCGGCAAGCAGGCTGTAATGCTCCGCTTTTTCTAAAAAGCCCTTTGCTCCGCGCAATAGCAGAAAATCCATTGCGAAGGTAACCGTATCATAAACAGTGCGGAGCGAATAAAGGTCTTTAAGCTGTGGCGACAGCACAATTCCCAAATCTTCGCTTTTTGCCGTTTGTTCAAGACGCGTCAAATCGTGGTCGTTGTAAATAAACATAATAATGCGCTCTTTATAAACAAACGGGTGCGAGCCGTGAAAGTCGCTTTCAAGGGTTTTTCTTAAAAAATCGTCGGCTGACTTGCTGGCGGCGTAATTGCCAAGGTCTATAAGCGCAAAGCTTTCGGGGTGAAAATTTGAAAGATAGGTCGACTGCGCCTGCAACAGAAAATGCTCTCTGTCTGAAAATTCGCCGTTTAAAAGCGATGTTAGCACCTCCTCTGCGCTGTTAGACGCCGTCTGACACTTTTCAAGGCAGAGCTGTTTTGAGATAAGCGCCGCCGCAAGCGTAAGCTCCTCATCGGTGCAGGGCGGAAGGTCGGAAAGCTCAAAAATACATATCATATATCCTATCATTGTTTTACCGTTTTCAAGAATAAAGACGCGGTATTTTTTATTGCTTTTTTCAAAGCAAAAAGCTCCGTCGGCGGCGCTTTGCGCCCTTTCGCTTATCGCCGCGGCTGCGGCAAAGGACAACTCGCTGTGACTCACGGCAATTCTGTATTCCTCATAATCACAGCCGTCCGCCGCAAAACTCGCGGCAATATGAAAGGTTTCATCAACAATTATAACAGGGCATTTAAGCAACAGGCTTACCGTTTCGGTAAGCGCCGAAAGGGTATTGGTCTGCAAAAAAGAATTTAAAACATTATCTTTAAACATATTTAACCTCTTTTGTGCCAAAAGCACAATCAATTTTGATTTAATTATACTTTAAGATTATTGAAAAATCAAGTATTCGGCATATAATAATAGATGTAAAAAGAAATAAAGGTTCGGTAAAACAGATACATTCCGAACGGAAAGTGCGGAGATGATACCAATGTGTCATTTAAATTCAATTCAGCTTTCGGTCGGCTGAAAAAATTTGAAGACCGAAAATATTACTAATTATATTTGGAGGCTTTTTTATGTTTGAAATGAGACCTTATTCAAGAAAAAATAATTCAGTTTACAATCCGTTCCGTGAAATGGAAGAATTCGAAAAAAACTTTTTCGGCTCACCGTTCGGCTTTTTTGACGGCGGTATGGACACCTTTAAGACAGATGTTAAGGACGAGGGCGACCGTTACGAGTTAGAGGCTGACCTGCCCGGCTTTGATAAAAAGGACATTCATCTGGACATCAACGGCGACACTCTTACCGTTCGTGCCGAAAGGCATTCGGAGCACGAGGAAAAGGACAAGAAGGGCAAATATGTGCGCTGTGAGCGTTCCTACGGCTCATACAGCCGTGACTTTGACCTGTCGGGCGTAAAGGCCGACGAGATTAAAGCAAAATACGAAAACGGCGTTCTCAAACTCACAATGCCCAAGAAAACCGAGGAACTTCCCGCTTCGAAGCATTTGGAAATCGAATAAAATAAGACCGTCCGCAGAATTTAATCTGCGGACGGTCTTATTTGCGGTTTGTCAGTAAAAGTTGAAATGCGGTAAAATGCCGTTTCAGTCGGATTCTTTAAAAACACGCTTAACGGCGTCTAAATAGCCGTATCCGTAAATGTTGTCGGGTTGCAGATAACTTGTTTCGGTCCATTCGTTCCAGCTGTTTACGGTTATCATGTTTACGCCCGTTTTATCGGCAAGCTCCTTTGCCTGCCTTAAAGCATCTTCAAACGCCTGCGGAGTATTATTTTTGACAACATTGTGAATGTGACCCGCATACCGCGGTGTGTTATCCCAGCCTATTGAAACATGGGGTATGTAGGGAATATTAAAGTTATCCTCACATTCCTGCCACTCTGTACGAACCTGCTCCATAATAT
>CAJMBP010000027.1 GCA_905211675.1 uncultured Oscillospiraceae bacterium | reverse complement strand
CTTCGCCCAATTTAACCGGAATTTTACTGTAATGCACCAACGCACCGCCGCCGATTATTACGGCATCTAAATGGTTCTCCGCGTGAATTTTACTCATTTCGCTTACCGAATAAACCTTTGCGCCGGGCGCTAATGTTTTGTCGGTTGCAGTCCCCGGAGAAAACAGAAACAAATTAAAATCAAGACCGCGTTTTTGCATTTCCGTTTTGAAAACTTCGGGAAACATAACATCTCCGTAGTTTTCAACATTAAAAGTTCCGCAGATAGCAATATTATATTTCATTAAACTGCCCCCATAAAATAAATAACTCGTATATTATAACACAACCTGTTCGTAAAGTCAAAAAAATCGGATACACAACGCCGCGTACCCGATTTTTAAATTATCTTTCTTCTCTGAAATAATTAAGTCCGAGGCTTGCAGGAGGTTGATGCTCTCTTTTCTTACGCATACTTGTAATAATCAAAACGATAATAGTTACAACATACGGAAGCATTTTGAAAAGCTCCTGCGTTTCGGTGCCAAGACCCTGTATATAGTTATTGGCATTACAAAGCGCACCGAAAAGGAATGAGCCTACTATTGCCATAGAAGGCTTCCAAAGTGCAAAAATAACAAGAGCAATAGCCATCCAGCCGCGGTCGCCGAAAGCATTGTTCGACCAAACTCCGCTGGCATAAGCCATAACATACTGCAAACCGCCGAGCCCTGCAACAGCACTGCCTATGCAGGTTGCAATATATCTGTACTTGGTAACATTTATACCTGCGGCGTCGGCAGTTGCCGGACTTTCACCCACAGACCGCAGATTAAGACCTACTCGTGTACGGTTTAACACAAACGCCGTTATAATCGCAATAATAACCGCAACATAGGTAAGAAAATCGTGCGATAAAAACAATTCGCCGAACCAACCTAATTTAGAGGCAAAAGGCAACTTTGCCGAAAAGAACGAGCTTGTTTTTGTAAGGGCGATAGATGGCATTTCGCTTTTTGTAATGTTAATAAGCGACGCACCTAAAAAATTGCCGAGACCTATACCCAAAGTGGTAAGTGCCAAGCCCGTTACATTTTGATTTGCATGAAGCGTAACCGTCAGAAAGCTGTATATAAGTCCCATAACGGCGGCACCTACTATTGCACACAGCAAAGGAATGATAACTGCCAAAAGCGGATTCATTCTCGCAATATCGTTTCCGCAGGAATTTTCATAAAGGAAAGAGCCGACTACGCCGCTTATGGCGCCTACATACATAATTCCGGGAATACCGAGATTAAGGTGACCCGATTTTTCGGTTATAATTTCACCCGTAGAACCGTATAATAGCGGCACGCCAAGAAGAATTGCACGGCAAATGAACTGAATAATCATACCTGCTCCTCCTTTTTGTTGTGTTTGAATTTAATCGAATAGTTTATAAAGAACTCACATCCGACAAGCATCAAAATTACCAAGCCTACCATAATTTCGGCAAAAGACGGATTTAAAAAGGCTGTGTCGGCAACCTTTGCAACACCTATACGCAAGAATACGACAATAGCGGTCATAACAACCATAATAAACGGATTAAACTGACCGAGCCACGACATAAGAATTGCCGTAAAGCCCTGACCGCCGACGGTGTTTACATTTATGCTGTGGTCTTTACCCGCTACGAGCATCATACCCGTAATGCCGCAAACCGCACCGGATATTATCATTGTTCTGATAATTACCTTTTTAACATTTATACCTATGTATCTTGCCGTGTTTTGGCTCTCGCCCACAACCGAAATTTCATAACCCTGCTTGCTGTATTTAAGATACACATACATAGCCACAGTAACAATCGCAACAATTACAATGTTTACAAAATAATCGTTACTGCCCACAGTCGGAAAATTACCGTATTCCACAGGATTGATTACATTTGAACCGCTGCCCTTTGAGTAAACATAATATGCAATAATCTGTGTTGCAATATAGTTCATCATAAGGGTAAACAGAGTTTCGTTTGTGTTAAACCACGCCTTGAATATTGCAGGTATCACACCCCACAGAGCGCCCGCAATAATACTGGTTACCAAAATAACAATCATAAGAACGGGATACGGCAGCTTGTTGCCGAGTTCTATCATGCAAATCATTGACGCCAAGCCGCCCATAAGAGCCTGACCCTCGGCACCGCAGTTCCAAAACTTCATTTTAAATGCGGGAGTCAGCGCCAATGCCAAGCATAGCAAAACGGCTATCTCCTGCAAATATTTCCAAAGCATTGTGGTTCTGCCCTCAAAAAGCTTGCCGAAAACACCCGAAAACATAATCTGAAATGTTTCGCCTAAGCTTTTTTCAGCCACGCCCATCGAGATAAATCCGACTATAATAAATGCTATAGCAATAGTAGCCACCCTAATAAGCCACGCCTGCCAATTAGGCATATCGTCGCGTTTTGCAATGTGAAAATGCGGCTCTGCGTGCGTTTTTACCGCTTTATCAGCCATTGGTGTTTTCCTCCTCCTGCTTAGGTTTGGTCATAAGCAGACCTATTTCCTCTTTTGTGGTATTTCTGCCGTCGACCGTACCCGTAATCTTGCCCGAGCCTATAACCATAATTCTGTCGCAAAGTTCAATAAGCACATCAAGGTCTTCGCCTACAAAAATAACGGCAACGCCCTTTTCTTTCTGCTCATTAAGCAGATTGTAAATCATATAAGACGAGTTTATATCAAGCCCGCGGACAGGATATGCCACCATAAGAACGGTAGGCGAAGATGAAATTTCACGGCCTACAAGCACCTTTTGAACATTACCGCCCGAAAGACGGCGCACAGGCGTTGCGGCAGACGGCGTTACAACCTCAAGGTCATTTATAATCTTTTTGGCCAAATCCTTTGGATTTTTACGCACTAAAAACATTGAACGGCCTTTTGAATAACTGCGGAGCATCATATTATCGACAATATCCATATTGCCTACAAGACCCATACCCAAGCGATCCTCGGGCACAAACGACAAACGTACGCCCATATTTCTGATTTGCATGGGTGTTTTGTCACGCAGGTTTTCAATTTCGTTAGTTTTGGGGTTAAGATAAAGTATCTCGCCCGAGGTAAGATGCTGAAGCCCCGCTATCGCCTCAAGCAGCTCGCGCTGACCGCTGCCGGCAATACCCGCAACTCCGAGTATTTCGCCACCCCTTGCGGTAAACGAAACATCGTCAAGAACCGTTGTACCCATTCGATCGACGCAGCTTAAATTTTTAACAACGAGTCGCTCGGTTGTGTCGTGTGGCTCTTTGCGCTCAATGTTAAGCTCAACCTTTTTTCCGACCATCATTTCGGTAAGCTCGGCCTCGTTTGTTTCACTTGTGTTTACCGTGCCTATATATTCACCCTTGCGCAAAACCGAAACACGGTCTGAAAGCGACAGCACCTCGTGCAATTTATGGGTTATAATAATGATACACTTGCCGTCATCACGCATACGGCGAAGAATGTTAAACAGCTTTTCGGTTTCTTGCGGAGTAAGAACGGCTGTGGGCTCGTCAAGTATTAAAATGTCAGCCCCGCGGTACAAAACCTTTATAATCTCTACCGTCTGTTTTTCGGAAACCGACATGGTATAGATTTTCTTTTGCGGTTCAAGCTCAAAGCCGTATTGCTCGCTTATTTTTTTTATCTGTTCGGTAGAAGCCTTTAAATCGTACTTGCCGTCCTCTAACCCAAGCACAATATTTTCGGCGGCGCTGAAAACGTCAACCAGCTTAAAGTGCTGGTGTATCATACCGATTTTATATGTAAAAGCGTCTTTGGGCGATGTTATAACCGCCTCTTGACCGTCAATGTAAATCTGACCTTCATCGGGAAAATAAATTCCCGAAATCATATTCATAAGTGTGGTCTTGCCGCTTCCGTTTTCACCTAAAACCGAAAGAATCTCACCACGGTACGCAGTAAGATTGACATCCTTATTGGCAACTACATTGCCGAATCTTTTGGTTATGTTTTTAAGTTCTATTGCAGGTTGTTTTTCCACATTAAACCTCCGTTCAAATAATTCTCAAGAAAAAGTTGAACATTTGACAGCTTTTTCTTCAAAACTACTTTGAGGCGAGGGAGTGCACCCTCGCCTCAAATAAAATGTTACTTATTAATCGCCGTAGTTTCTGTCAAGAAGAGTGATTCCGTCGATTTCAACATCAAAGTAAGGAGCTGAACGGTATTTTGATTCCTCAAATATACCGTCTTTAACAACTTCGGTGTCTTTCTCGAAATTGGCGTCGGTATCAACGTCAGCCTTGTAAGAAGCAAGCTTTTCACCCTTTACGGTGAAGTTAGCAGTATCAAATACATTGAGTGAACCGTCTTCAAGCTTAGCCTTTGCTTCTTTAATCTTGTCGGCGGTGCCGGCAGCGGCAGCTTTTTCGTTAACATCGGTAAGAACAACCGAGCCTGTTGCAATTGTACCGGTCCAATCGGTGTCAATTGCTTTGCCGTCTTTAACACAGCCGATCATATACTTGAAGTAAGGTGTCCAGTCGATTCTTGAAGATACGATAAAGGTGTTGGGGCATGCTGCAAGTGTTGAACCGTTGTAAGAAACGTTGGGAACCTTTGCGGTTTCACAAGCGGTAGGAGCGCCCATAGAGTCGGCGTGCTGGCTTATAAGAACGCAACCGCCTGCTATAAGAGCCTGAGCGGCTTCTTTTTCTTTTTGCTCATCATACCAAGAACCTGTAAACTTAACATCCATAGTAACGCTGGGGCAAACAGATTTTGCACCGAGGTAGAAAGAGGTGTAGCCTGACATAACCTCTGCATAGGTGAACGCGCCTACATAGCCCATTTTTGCCTTTTCGGCGGTAATGGTGCCTGCGTCAATCATCTCGTTAAGCTTCATACCTGCCGCAATACCTGCGAGGTAACGGCCTTCATAGATAGAAGCAAACGCATTGTGGAAGTTTGCAACACCTGCGGTGTGAGCCTGTGTGCCTGTTGCATGGCAGAACTGAACATCGGGATATTTCTTAGCAGCGTCAAGAAGGAATGATTCGTGACCGAAAGAATCGGCAAAAATAATGTCACAGCCTTCAACCTCGATAAGCTCAACGGCTGCGTCGTAGCAGTCCTTAGACTCGGTAATTTGAGTCTTTTGAACATAGCCTACATTCATTTCTTCACAGGCGGCCTTTGCGGCGTCCATAAAGTTTTTGTCGTAGGTTGACTGCTCGTCATGAAGGAATATAAAACCAACCTTCAATTCGCTTGCGTCGGAACCTGAGTTTGTGTCTTTTGTACCACAGCCTGCAAAGCACAAAAGCATAGCTGCCGCCAAAAGAAGTGCGATTAACTTTTTCATTTTTAAAACTCCTCTTTTTTAAAAATATTTATGTAAATTTAAATTACATACAACAGTTAACGAAAGGTAATTCCGTCGGCGCTCATTTTATCAATCACCACAAGGCTTTCAACCCTTATGCCCTTTTCGCGCAGGCGGTCGCCGCCGCCCTGAAAGCCCTTTTCGATGGCACAGGTAGCGCCCACAAGCGAAGCACCTGCCTGCATTACAATATCAATTAAACCCTCAAGCGCTTTACCGTTTGCAAGAAAATCATCGATTATTACCACTTTATCGGTAGCTTTTAAATATTCACGGGCAACAACTATATCATAATCTTTGTTATGGGTGTACGAGTGAACATTTGCGCTGTAAACATCACCCGACACATTTGAGCTTTTATTCTTTTTGGCAAATACAACCGGCAAATGCATGACGGCGCCTGCGGCAACCGCAACGGCAATGCCCGACGATTCAACAGTGAGCAGCTTGGTAACGCCGTCATTTTTGTAAATGCGATTTATCTCTTCGCCCAGCTTCATAAGAAAATCAACATCTAACTGCTGATTCAAAAAAGAGCCGACTTTAAGAACATTCCCCTCAAGCACGGTGCCTTCGGTAACTATCTTCTGCTCAAGCTCAATCATAAAGTCAACCCCCATAAAAAGCACAAAGGCAGACTGTAAAAACAGCCTGCCTAAAATCATAGAGCCAATTTCAGACCCAAACAAAAAGTTAAGGTCAAACCAATAGTCGCAACTTACGGCGTTGCGGTAGAAACTCTCGGACCATGCAACCGAAATTATATTGGCAAACTGCTTACATATTCATCTGCAAACCTATCGTAACACAATAAATTGTGTTTGTCAACAAAATTCGTCACAAAATGCCGTTGTAATTTTGCACAAATTTATACTGCGCAACCGGCGCAATTATCGTCTTCCTGTTATACAGTCGGCAACATAAATACCCATGGCGCCCGACTGTGACAGTCCGCGGCATATACCCGAGCCGTCGCCTATGATGTAAACTCCGTCAATAAGCTCGAATTTTTTGTTCATAAACTCGGGGCGTATTGAGTAATACTTGCTTTCACAGCCGTAAAGCAGTGTGTCGTCATTGGCGGTGCCGGGGGCAACCTTATCGAGAGCATAAATCGTTTCAATAATGTTGGTAAGTATTCGGTGCGGAAGCACAAGCGAAATATCGCCCGCCGTTGCTTTAAGGGTGGGAACCACGGTGTTTTGCGAAAGGCGGTGTTCGTTTGTTCTGCGGCCGCGTATAAGGTCGCCGAATCTTTGCACCAGCACATTGCCCTTACCTATCATATTAGCAAGTCGTGAAATATTTTCGGCATATTCGGTAGGCTGATTAAACGGCTCGGTAAATCGGATACTCGAAAGTATTGCAAAGTTGCAGTTGTCGGTCTTTTTTTCTGCCTGAGCATAGGCGTGGCCGTTTGCCGTGATTATACCGTGATTGTTTTCTGCCGAAACAAGACCGCCCTGATTAAAGCAGAACATACGACAACGGTCCTCAAAGGTTTTTGTTTTATAAAGAATTTTAGGCTCGTAAATTTTTGAAGAAAACTCGCGCCAAATAATATCCTTCATTTCAACACGCACGCCTATATCTATGTGATTCGAATGCATTTTTACGCCGTTTGATTTGCAAAAATCCGATACAAAATTAGCACCCGAACGGCCGGTGGCAATTATTATGTTTTTTGCCTCGAACACCTCTTGATTAGCATAGTAAACACGGTAATGCTCACCCTGCTTTTCTACCCTTTCACAGTCATAAAAGCTGTAAAGCTCGGTGCCCGATTCTTTTATCGCGTTTATTAGGTTTTGCATTGTAAGGTAGTTGTTGTCGGTGCCCAGATGCTTAACATTCATATCAAGAAGTCGCAGATTATTCTGTATGCATTTAAGCCGCAACTCGTCATTAGATTTAAACACCTGCGGAATACCCGAGGTGCAATATTCGTTCAGCACCTTGTCAACCTCGTCAATATAAAGGTTTGCAAGGTCGTCGCCGAGCTCCTCGCCCAAAGTCCCGCCGTAAGCGGTGCCTAAATTAAACTTACCGTCGCTGAATGCGCCCGCGCCCGCAAAACCGCTTGTAATACTGCAAATTTTGCAGTGCACACATGTGTTGTTTCTGCCTGCCGGACAGTTGCGCTTTTCAAGTTCGTTACCGCGCTCGGTTATGGCTATTGTCATATCGGGGCTGTTGAGCCTTAATCGGTAAGCCGACATAAGACCGCCTATGCCTCCGCCTATGATTACGGTATCAAACCTTTTCATATAAATCACTCCGTAAAAAACGGGCCGCAAACCGCACAAGCGGTTACAGCCCTTACTGCCTGTCTATTCTACATTAACAAAACAAAAAAGTCAACACGAAGTTATCTCTTTTTCTATCATCAATAGTCTGTTATATTTTGCAACGCGGTCGGTGCGGCAGGGTGCGCCTGTTTTTATCTGCCCTGCTTTTGTTGCCACCGCTATATCGGCTATTGTTGTGTCCTCGCTCTCGCCCGAGCGGTGTGAAATTACCGCCGCATAGCCGTGTGATGCCGCCGCTTTTATTACTTCAAGCGTTTCGGTGAGCGTGCCTATTTGGTTCGGTTTTACAAGCACGGCGTTGCCAACCTTTTTTTCAAAGCCCATTTGCAACCGTTTTGGGTTGGTTACAAACAAATCGTCGCCGACAAGCTGTATTTTATCTCCCAGTTTTTCGGTTAAAATTTTCCAGCCGTCCCAATCGTTTTCGGAAAGTCCGTCTTCAATAGATATAATCGGGTATTTTGAGGTAAGCTCGCCGTAATACTCTATAAGCTGTTCGGCAGTTACGGTTTTATCACGCTTGGGCATAATATATTTACCGTCTTTATACCACTCGCTTGAAGCCACATCTAAAGCAATTTTAATTTTTCCGCTATAGCCTGCCTTTTCAATCGCCTGTAAAATCAAATCCAATGCCGCCTCATCGCTTTCAAGATTAGGTGCAAAACCGCCTTCGTCGCCTACACCGCTTGCAAGCCCGCCGTCTTTTAAAATTTTGCCTAAATTATGATATATTTCACTGCAAATGCGAAGTCCGTCGGCAAAGCTTTCTGCCGACTGCGGTATAATCATAAATTCTTGAATATCTATATTATTCGCCGCGTGCGCGCCGCCGTTTAAAATGTTCATCATAGGACGCGGCAAAACCGTTGCATTAACTCCGCCGAGGTATTTATAAAGGGGCATATTTTTACATTTTGCCGCCGCATAAGACACAGCCAGCGACACCGCCAAAGTTGCGTTGGCGCCAAGACGAGATTTATTTTCGGTGCCGTCAAGCTTTATAAGGCTGTTATCAATTCCTTTTTGGTCAAAAACACATTTACCGCATAATAAACTGCTTATTTCACCGTTAATGTTTTCGACCGCCTTTTTGACGCCCTTGCCCATATATCTTGAACGGTCGCCGTCGCGCAGTTCGTGCGCCTCGTACATACCGGTAGAAGCGCCCGACGGGCTTATGGCAAAGCCCTCTGCCCCGTTTTCGCATATCACCTTTGCCGCGACTGTCGGGTTGCCGCGTGAATCTAAAACCTCAAAGCCCTTTACATGTTTAATCTTCATAAAAATTACCTCCGTTTTCTTTAATTTTACCCTTTATTTTTTTATTTATGTATGGTATAATAATATGAAAAATTGTGTTAGGTGGAAGTATGGAACCGAAAGTTAATGAGAATCTCGATTCAAAACAAGGTAATATTATTTACGGAAGAAATCCTGTTATGGAGGCCTTGCGTTCGGGGCGCGAAATAGACAGACTGCTTATAGCACACGGAGTGACGGGCGGCTCGGTTACCGCAATTCGCGCAAAATGCGCCTCACGCGGCATACTAATAAAAGAAATAAGCCCGCAAAAGCTTGACTACTACTGCGGCGGCGGAAATCACCAAGGTGTTGCGGTTATGATTGCAAGCCAAGAATATTCCACCGTGGAAGAAATTCTTGCAGTCGCAAAAGAGCGTGATGAAAAGCCGTTTATTATTATATGCGATGAAATCGAAGACCCTCATAATCTTGGTGCCATAATACGCACTGCCGAAGCCTGCGGCGTTCACGGCATAATAATTCCTAAACGCCGCTCGGCTTCACTTAACGCAACCGTCGAAAAAACCTCGGCAGGCGCGCTTGCTTATATGAAGGTGGCGCGCGTTACAAACATATCAAACACTGTTGATGAGCTGAAAGAAAAAGGAATTTGGGTGTTCGGAGCCGATATGGATGGCACGCCCTATACTCAAATTGACTACAATATACCCTGCGCAGTTGTTATTGGCAACGAGGGCAAGGGTATAGGTCCGCTTGTGCAAAAAAAATGCGACGGTATAATCAGTTTGCCGATGTTCGGCAAAATCAACTCGCTTAACGCTTCGGTAGCGGCGGGCGTGCTTATGTATGAGGTTGTAAGAAAACGAAAATAATAATTTAAGCTGGTGGGAAAATATTATGGGTTTTTTCTCGAAAAACAGAAAAGATGACATCGGTTTTATAATCAATTCCGATGACGACAATATAAAAATATCGGGTGACAAAAACATGGCGCCTCACGCCATTACGCCTCAAGAGGTATCCGAGCTTTGGGTTTTAAACGATGAGTCGGAGCAAACTGCCGAAAAAACAAGCGCGCTTGACTCGCTTAAAAAGCGGATGAGCGATTCCGTTCAAAAAAATCACGAAAAAGCGGTCGGTGCCGATTTAAACAGGCAACCGCCAAAAGAGGAAGCCGAGCCTGAGCCTGCACAATTAAATCAGGCTGACGATGTCGAAAAGCAAACAGAAAGCAGTGATAAATCTCTGCTTGAGAAGCTTCACCGTTACACGGTTGATGAGCAGGGTCGAGACCTTTCAAAATCAAACGAGCCTCTTTATCACCTTGAAAGCGTTGCCGAAATAATTAAACATAAAACCGAAGATTCAATTAAAAATCTTTCCGAAAAATACGATGTTTTTTTCGATGATTTATCAAAGGGCAAAAACAGTTCGGAAACAAAAGCCGCGCAGGACAACGCCGAAACATCGGCGCCTACATCGATATTCGAACAAATGGTTACCGATTCGGAAAAGCGCGAGGAAGAGCAGCTTCATCAAAGCATTTCTGGCGGTGAAAGCAACAGCTTGACCCCTGAACCCGATGATATTGATATTCCCGATATATCCGACATTGACAACCGTGAATACGGAATAAACCGCGAAAAACCGATTGCGGAAACCGCAACCGTAAGATTTACCCCCATAAAAGACAGCAAGGGAAATACCGACCACATAACAATAAGCAGTATCACACAGCACATTGATTTGGAAGGCTCGGTTCAAAACGCGCCCGATGACTATGATACTGCATTGGAACAGTCGGAATTTGAAAAATTTGAACCCAAATCGGAAATAGAAGATATTTCATCTGGCAAAAAAATGCTTCGCCGTTTGGCTTTAAAGAAGCGCTCGGCATTTCTTTGCGTATTAGGCTCGTTGGCTTCGGTTATTGCGCTGTCGGTGTTTTTGTTGCCGCCGGTTTTCGACTTTATAATAACCAATCCCAAAGCCGCTATGTTTGTTTGCGGCGGGTTTTTACTGTTTTCAACACTTTGCAACTGCGGTATGTTTGCCGACTTTTCAAGACTTTTCAATAAAAAATGCACGGCCGACATTCTGGCATCTGCCGCGTCGGTGTTCACACTTTCGCTTTCGATTTGCGCCGCGCTCACAAATTCAAACGCATACTATATAATCTTGCTTTGCGCCGTTATACTTTTTATACGAAGCATTTCGCGATTTAAATCGGTTTCGGCGACACAGGGTAATTTAAAACTCATTTTAAACGAAAAAGAAAAAAATGCCGTTACCCTTATAAGCGACAGCGCCACTACCTTTGCAATGGCAAAAAACTCCATTGAAGGCGATGTGCTTGCCGTAGCTCACAAAAAATCGGCATTTATTCAAAACTTTATTAAATATTCCACCTTCAGAACTGCCTTTTCGTCTCGGTTGCCACTTATTTTTTGCATATCAACCGCGCTGGCGTTAATCAGCGGAGCAGTGGCTTATTTCTACTACCGCAGTATTTTTGACGCTTTTTATTGCACTGCGTCAATAGCGGTTGTTTCTGCAATGCCTACACTGTTTTTTATTGATTCCTTGCCGCTTTCAAGCGCCGCTAAAAAATTAAACGCAAAGGGTGCCGTAATTTTAGGTATGCACGGCGCCGAGGAAATAGAATCGGCAAATGCCGCCGTTGTTTCGGTTAAAGACATCTTCCCCGAAGGCACTGTAAAAATGTACAGTATGAAGGTGCTGTCCGACAATGATATTGACCGAACCATTCTGAAAGCGGCGTCGCTTACTGCGGCGGTTAACAGTCCGCTTGAAGCAATATTCAATCAAATAGCGGGTACAAACACATCATACTCCATTCCGGATTCCGACACCGTTAAATACGAAAAAAGGCTCGGTATATCGGGCTGGGTTGATAACGAGCTTCTGTTTATCGGCAACCGTTCGCTTATGGAGGCACACGGCATAGCCATACCGAGCATTGAGGTTGATAAAAAGATTTTACGCAAGGGCTATTTCCCCGTTTATGTTGCAACCGAAAACACTGCATGCGCGCTGATTGTAATTCAATACGATGTCAACCGTGAAATTGCAAAGCAGCTGCGAAAAATAACCGATATGGGCATTACTCTTCTTGTTGAAAACAGCGACCCCAACATAAACGAAGAAATGCTTTGCGACTACTTCGGCTTGTATGAGGATTCGGTTAAAATAATGACAAATGCCGGCGTTTATATGTATAAAAACGCAACTCCGTTTGCCGAAAAATGCTCGGCGCCTGCCGCTTTTCGCGGTTCGGGTTTGAATTTTATAAGAATTATCAACTGCGCTTCGGGTATAAAAAAATCAAATGCATTGCTTACGGTTATGTATGTTCTGTTTGCCGTTTTGGGCATTATGTATTTTGTTTACGCCTCTTTTTCGGGGCTTGAGGCATTACCGCAGGCTTTGACCGTTTTAATTTATGTCCTTGCGGTTACGGTTTTATCAATAATCGGTTTTCTCATTCGAAAACCGTAGGAGGAATATACTATGTCAGAAAAGAAAAAATTTTACATTACAACAGCCATCGCCTATGCTTCGCGCAAGCCGCACATAGGCAACGCCTATGATATTGTTCTTGCCGATATGATAGCACGCTATAAAAAGATGATGGGCTTTGATGTTTATTTAATGACCGGCTCTGACGAACACGGTCAAAAAATCGAAGAATACGCAAAAGCGGAAGGCATTTCACCGAAAGAGTTTGTTGACAATGCCGCCGCAAATATTAAAGCCGTTTGGGACAGTCTTAACACCTGCTATGATAAATTTATTCGCACTACCGACGATTACCACGAAAAGACCGTTCAAAAGATATTCAAAAAACTTTACGACCAAGGCGATATTTACAAAAGCACCTATGAAGGAAAATACTGCGTACCCTGTGAGTCCTTTTATACCGAATCACAGCTTATAGACGGCAAATGCCCAGACTGCGGCCGTGAGGTTATTGACTCTAAAGAAGAAGCGTACTTTTTGCGGCTTTCAAAATATCAGGATAAGCTTGTAGAATATTATGAGCAAAATCCCGACTTTATAAAGCCCGAATCACGCAAAAACGAAATGCTGAACAACTTTATAAAGCCCGGCCTTCAGGACCTTTGTGTTTCACGCTCGTCATTTAAGTGGGGCGTGCCCGTAACCTTTGACGACAAGCATGTAATATATGTATGGATAGACGCGCTTTCAAACTATATCACAGGCATTGGCTACGACCCCGACGGCAGCAGCGAGCAGTACAAAAAGCTTTGGCCTGCCGATTTGCATGTTATAGGCAAGGACATTGTGCGTTTTCACACTATCTATTGGCCGATTATTCTTATGGCGCTCGGCGAGCCGTTGCCAAAGCAGGTGTTAGGCCACCCGTGGGTGCTTGTCGGCGAAGACAAAATGTCAAAGTCAAAGGGTAATGTTATCTACGCCGACGAGCTTGCCGCCCGTTTTGGTGTTGATGCGGTGCGCTACTATCTGCTTTCGCAAATGCCCTATCTTAACGACGGCACCATCACCTACGAAAGCTTTATAAATGTGTTTAATACCGACCTTGCAAACACACTCGGCAACCTTGTAAGCCGTACCGCCGCTATGATTAAAAAGTATTTTGACGGCACCGTTGTTCGCAACGAAATAACCGAAGAGCTTGACCGCGAGCTTTACGCTTTTGCCGAAGAAACACTCGAAAAATACCATAAATCAATGGACAGCTACCACAATTCGGATGCCTGCGCCGCAATTTTAGATTTGGCAAAGCGTTGCAACAAGTACATTGACGAAACAATGCCCTGGGCACTTGCAAAAGACGAAGCCCAAAGGGGTCGACTCAACGATGTGCTTTATAACCTTAGTGATTGCATCAGAATTATAGGCATACTCTTAAAGCCGATTATGCCCGAAACATCAAATAACATTGTAGGAAACAGCGAAAACACTGACTTCCGTATAGCAGAAAGCTATACGCCGGGCGAATCTGCCGTTATGTTCCCCCGACTTGATACCGAAAAGGTACTCGCCGAAATTGCCGCCGAGCAAGAAGCAAAGGAAAAGACGGCTGAAAAGGCTGCCGAAAACACTGTAACTATGGCTGAAATAGGCATAGAAGACTTTGCAAAGGTTGAACTTAAAACCGCAAAAATTGTTTCGTGTGAGCCTATTCCCAAAGCTAAAAAGCTTTTAAAACTTATCCTTAATGATGGTAGCGAAAAAGAGCGAATTGTAGCTTCGGGCATTGCAAAATGGTACACACCCGAAGACCTTATCGGTCACACGGTAATTGTTGTGTCAAACCTTAAGCCTGCCACCCTTTGCGGCGTAGTATCTAACGGTATGATTTTAGCGGCCGATTGCCCAAACGGCGATGTTAAGGTAATTTTTGCCGACGATATTCCCGAAGGTTCAAAGATTAGATAATGATTTATACCGACGATTTAAAACTAAACGAGCCCCTGATATTTGATTCCCACTCGCATTATGACGACGAGCGTTTTGCCGAAATCGGCGACGAACTGTTTAGAGAAATGCAATCTACCGTCTGCGGTATTGTTACCTGCGGTTGTGATGAAGCTTCGTCTAAAGCGGCACTCGGTCTTGCCGAAAAGCATGACTTTGTATATGCCGCAGTAGGTGTTCACCCCGAATCTATTAGCAGCGGCACTACTACCAAGCAAATAGAGGCTTTGGCGAAACACAAAAAATGTGTTGCTATCGGCGAAATAGGTCTTGACTATTATTGGGAAAGCGAAACCCGTCAAAAGCAAATTGAAGTTTTTGAAGATATGATTAAACTCTCCCAAAAGCTCGACCTTCCGATAATTGTTCACGACCGTGACGCACACGCCGACACGCTTGAAATACTGAAACGGTTAAAGCCCAAAGGCGTCGTGCACTGCTTTTCGGGCAGTGTGGAGATGGCGCGTGAAATAATTAAACTCGGTATGCACATAGGCATCGGCGGCGTTGTAACATTTAAAAACGCAAAAAAACTGCCCGACGCAGTAAAAATTATACCCGACGAATTATTGCTTGTAGAAACCGACTGCCCATATTTGGCGCCCGAGCCGTATCGCGGCAAGCTGTGCCATTCGGGTATGATAAAGCTCACAGCGCAGAAAATTGCAGAAATCAGAAACACCTCAACCGAGCACATTTTAAAGCAAACGGCAAAAAACGCAAAAAAACTGTTCAATATAAAATAACGAATAATCACCCTGCAAAGTGCAAACAATACACTTGAAAGCGGGGTGATTTTTGTGAGCAAGGATAAGAATAAGAAAAACCAAAATAAGAACGACAATAAAAAGGACCAGAACAAAAACGAAAATCAAAATCAAAACAACAGTTTTGAAAATAAAGAATAAGCATCAAAAAACACAGCGTATGCAAAAGTCTGCAAACGCTGTGTTTTTCTTTTATAAGCTCACTGTTAAATATATAAATTTTTAAAATACAAAAAACGAGCATTTAAGAGCATTTAAAAGAAAACGTAAGAAAACAGAATATTTACAAATTTTACTGTGAAAAAGCCTGCAAAAATTCTGCGTTTTTTGCAAGTTTTACTTGACTTTTTGCGTATTTAGTCTTATCTTATTTATTGTTAATATAAACATACGTATTAACATTTAACGCATCTGTGTAGAAAGACGGTCGGTACTAATGTATGCCGTAGTCCGCATTTTGCAGGATTATGAAAAACCCTTTGTCAGGGCATACAAACAAACGGTCGGGGTATCGCGCAGGGTAAACGTAAAACTTTACTACTGTCGACACTTGTGTGTTTGACAAAGGGGGATGCTTAAATGGAAACAAACAAAAACATTATCGAGCTTAAAGACATCTTCGTTTCTTTCGGCGATGAAAAGGTGCTTGACGGCCTGAACCTCGAGATACGCGATAAAGAATTTATCACGCTTCTGGGTCCCTCGGGTTGCGGCAAAACCACCACACTGCGAATAATCGCAGGCTTTCTGAACGCCGACTGCGGCGAGGTTGTTTTTGAAGGCAAAAAAATAAATGGTGTGCCGTCGTACAAGCGACAGGTTAACACCATTTTTCAGCGTTATGCGCTTTTTCCGCACCTTAATGTGTATGAAAATGTTGCATTCGGCCTTCGCGTTAAAAAGCTCAAAGAGGACGAAATCAAACAAACAGTCACCGAAATGCTGCACCTTGTAAACCTTGACGGCTTTGAAAAGCGTTCGGTTTCTACCCTTTCGGGCGGTCAGCAGCAACGCGTTGCCATTGCGCGCGCCATCGCAAACAGACCTAAGGTGCTGTTGCTTGACGAGCCGCTTGCGGCGCTTGATTTGAAACTGCGCAAGGATATGCAAAAGGAGCTTCGCCGTATTCAGCGTCAGCTCGGAATTACCTTTGTGTTTGTAACTCATGACCAAGAGGAAGCGCTTACAATGTCTGACCGCGTTGTTGTTATGAACAAGGGACAAATTCAGCAAATTGGCACTCCGCAGGACATTTACAATGAGCCTGAAAACGCGTTTGTTGCCGATTTCATAGGCGAATCAAACATTCTTGACGGCATTATGCGCGATGATTTCAAGGCGGAATTTTCAGGCCATACCTTTGAATGCCTTGATAAAGGTTTCGGCAAAGACGAAAATGTCGATGTTGTCGTACGCCCCGAAGATGTTGACATAGTACCTGCCGATAAAGGCATGCTTAAGGGTGTTGTAACATCGGTCGATTTTTTAGGTGTTCATTATGAAATTATCGTCGATATAGGCGGCTTTAAGTGGATGATTCAAACCACCGATGAATGCTTTGTGGGCGACAGCGTCGGTCTTTACATAGAGCCCGATGCAATACACATTATGAAAAAGTCGGAATACTCGGGTCTTTACGGTGACTACAGCACCTACAGTGAAGAAATGGAGCATCTTTCTGACATTGAGCCGGAGGATGACGATGAATAAAAAAAGCTTCGGCAGCCGTATTGTAGCGTCACCCTATTTTGTCTGGTCTGCAATTTTTATAATTGTTCCGCTCATCATTATGGTGTATTTCGCTTTTACCGACAATAACGGTGCCTTCACAGTTGCAAATTTTTTGCAAATCGGTAAATTCAAAAAAGCCTTCGCTCTTTCAATTATTTATGCGGTTATAGCTACGTTTATAACCCTACTGCTTGCCTACCCCATGGCGTATTATATGACAAAACTGAAGATAAGCAGTCAGCGTATGATTTTGCTTCTTATAATGCTGCCTATGTGGATGAACTTTCTTATCCGCACCTATTCTTGGATAACCATTCTTGCCAACACAGGCCTTATAAACAAATTTTTATCACTGATAGGCATTGGTCCTTTACAGCTTATCAACACACCGGGTGCCGTAATTTTGGGTATGGTATATGACTTTATACCATATATGATTTTACCAATTTACACGGCTATGTCCAAAATTGACAATTCCCTGCTTGAAGCCGCAAGCGACCTCGGCTCTAACGGTGCGTCGCGTATCCGCCGCGTAATAATGCCGCTGTCTTTGCCCGGTGTGATTTCGGGCATAACAATGGTGTTTGTACCGAGCGTCAGCACATTTTATATTTCACAAAAGCTCGGTGGCAACAAAACCCTGCTTATAGGCGACGCTATTGAGTATTTGTTTAACACCGGCCCGCAGTATTATAACATAGCCTCTACCCTTTCGCTTATTCTTATGGTGCTTATTTTAATAAGCACGCTTATAATGAATAAATTCGGTGACGATGAGGAGGTAGTTGTATGAAAGCGCTTTCTCGCATTTATGTTGCCTTAATACTCATTTTTCTGTACGCTCCTGTTGCCGTTATGATTTTGTTTTCGTTCAACTCGGGTGGCAGCGTTTGGGTGTTTGAGGGCTTCTCGCTTGATTGGTACACAGGTCTTGCCACCGACACCTCTATGCTTACGGGATTACAGCATACGCTTGTTGTAGCCGTGCTCTCGGCGCTTATTTCGACCGTAATGGGCACAGCCGCCGCAGTTGGAATTACGGCATTGCGTAAAAAGTTAAGCCGCCGTATAGTAATGTCGGTTACAAACGTACCTATGATGAACGCCGATATTGTAACGGGTATATCGTTAATGCTGCTTTTTGTGTTTGTGGGCAATTTGTTCGGTCTTAAAGAATCATTGGGATTTTTCACCGTTCTTGCCGCGCATATAACCTTTAACCTGCCCTATGTGATTTTGTCGGTTTTACCGCGTCTTCGCGCTACCGATATGAGCCTGCACGAAGCGGCGCTCGACCTTGGCTGTACGCCGGTCAAATCGTTTTTTAAGGTTATACTGCCGTCAATTTCAACCTCAATTTTTACAGGCGCAATAATGGCTTTTACACTGTCGCTTGACGATTTTGTAATAAGCTATTTTACCTGCGGGCATTATCAAACATTGCCTATTGTAATTTACAATATGACCAAAAAGACGGTTACACCGGATGTATATGCGCTGTCAACGCTTATATTCATTTGTGTGTTTGTGCTGCTTGTGCTTTACAACACCCTTCAGTCAAAGTCGGATTCAAGGAGGGGTTTAAATGTTTAAAAAAATACTCTGTATTTTACTTTGCCTTGCCCTTTGTATTTCCCTTTGCTCTTGCGGATATGAGTATTTCGAACCCGAATTGGAGTCGGAATACACACGCGAATTGGCAGGCACCGAGCTTAATGTTTATAACTGGGGTGAATATATATCCGACGGCAGCGACGGCTGTATGGATGTAAACCGCGAATTTGAACGCATTACGGGTATCAAGGTCAACTACACCACCTTTGAAAGCAACGAAACCATGTATTCGCAGATTAAAAACGGCGGTGTAAGCTATGATATTATTATTCCCTCCGACTATATGATAGCGCGATTAAAAGCAGAAGATATGCTCGAAAAAATAGATACCGCGTCGCTGTCAAATTACAAATATATAGATGACAGCTATAAGGGGCTTTATTTCGACGAAACCGAAAGCTACAGTGTTCCCTACAATGTAGGTATGGTAGGCGTTATTTACAACAGCGCTTTAATCGGTGAGCCCGAACACTCATGGGGCTCTTTGTGGGATGAAAAATACCGCGATATGTCGCTTAACTTTAATAACCCGCGCGACGGCTTTATGACCGCCCAAATGTTGCTCGGTTACAGTGTAAATTCCACAAATTTAAAAGAGTGGGACGAGGCTTGTGAACTGCTTAAAGACGGCAAAGATGTTTTGCAGTCTTATGTTATGGATGAAATTTACGGCAAGCTTGAAACGGGTGAAGCGGCAATAGGACCCTACTATGCGGGCGACTACCTTGTTATGCTTGATGTAAACCCCGATTTGCGTTTCTTTTACCCGAAAGAGGGTACAAACATTTTTGTAGATTCGGTTTGCGTACCTAAATGCGTTAAAAACTATGAGGCGGCCATGCTTTATATAAACTTTTTGCTTGAGCCTGAAATTGCACTTGCAAACGCCGAATATATAGGCTACGCCTCACCGAATACCGCAGTAATAAACAACCCCGAATACTGCTACTATCAAAATGAGATTTTGTATCCTAAAAAGGAAGATATGCCAAAGGTCGAATATTACTATGACATTTCCGAAGAGGTTCGCAATTACTACGAAAATCTGTGGTTAGATTTAAAGCTGTATTAAACAAATAGCGGAGACTGATATTTGAAGTGAACCCCAAAGTTTAGACAAAATTAAATATTAAATTGTTTGTGAATGAG
>CAJMBP010000026.1 GCA_905211675.1 uncultured Oscillospiraceae bacterium | reverse complement strand
GGATTTTGGGTTGGCTCCCTCGCCGCCGCTGAAGCCACGGCTTATAACGTTAACGCCTTCTAAATTTTTAGATTTTAAATAATATTCTGCCATCGGGCTTCGGCAGGTATTGCCTGTGCATACAAAAATTATATTCATCAGTCTTTTGCCTCAAACCAAGTTTTACCGCAATGAGCATCTACCGAAAGCTCTACCGAAAGGCGTGCGGCGGACTTCATTTCTTCTTCAAGTATTTTACAAACAGACGCGCTGTCTTGTTCGCGGCATTCAACTATCAGTTCGTCATGAACCTGTAAAATAAGCTGTGCGAGGGGAACTTCACGCTCTAATCGGTCGTTTACCCTTATCATAGCAATCTTTATAATATCGGCGGCAGTCCCCTGAATGGGTGCATTTCTGGCCACACGCTCGCCGAAAGCACGAAGCATACCGTTAGAAGCGGAAAGCTCGGGCAGATAGCGTCTTCTGCCGAACAGGGTAGAAACATAACCGTCGGTCTTGGCTTGATTTATGGTGTTTTCCATATAAGCGGCAATGCCTTTATAGGTGTCGAGATAATTTTTAATATAGGTGTCGGCTTCTTTTCGGCTGACGCCGATGTCTTTTGAAAGTGAAAACGCGCCTATACCGTAAACTATACCGAAGTTTACCGCTTTTGCACGGCTGCGCATAATAGGAAGCACCATATCTATCGGAATATTAAACACCTGAGAGGCGGTAACGGTGTGAATATCGGTATTGCTGTTAAACGCTTCAATCATAGCGGTGTCATTCGCCATACTGGCAAGCACGCGCAATTCAATTTGTGAATAATCGGCGTCACACAAAACATAGCCGTCTTTTGCCTTGAAAAATTTGCGTAAAACCCTGCCTTCTTCGGTTCTTACGGGAATGTTTTGTAAATTCGGTTCAAGCGAACTTATTCTGCCGGTTCGCGCTTCGGTTTGATTAAAGGTTGAGTGTATTCTTCCGTCATCGGCTACGCACGAAAGCAGACCGTCACAGTAGGTTGATTTAAGCTTGGCAAGCTGACGGTAGCGTAAAATCATATCGACAACAGGGTAGTCAAAACGCAAATCTTCGAGAACCTCGGCGCTTGTGCTGAAACCGCTTTTGGTTTTTTTCTTGGCGGGAATGCTCAACTTTACAAACAAAATTTGACCTAACTGTTTGGGTGAATTCAAATTAAACTCTTCGCCTGCAAGGCTGTATATTTCGGCAGTAAGCTCGGATATGCTTTTTTCAAGAACTGCCGCGTAGTCGGAAAGCCCGCCGCAGTCCACAAGAAAGCCCCTTGTTTCCATAAGCGAAAGCACACGGGCAAGCGGTACTTCAATGTTATAAAGTAGTTCGAGCTGGCCGCTGTCGGAAAGAGATTTTTCAATTCCGTCACAGCAAGCAGCAAATTTTGCTGCGTTTAAAAGCAGTTCACTATCACAACTTTCGACGGTTACGGATGAACCGTATTCCGAAATCAAACGGGTTAGCGAATAATCGGATGCCGACGGATTTATAAGATAACCGCCGAGCATGGCGTCAAATTTTACAGATTTTGAATTCGGGTATTTTTTATAAAGATTTTTATAATCATATACGCGTTTGTTTATTTGTTCGTTTTCCAAAAGAGCCGAAAGCTCGTCATCTTTTAACCCGCACACAAAGCCGCCGCTTACAGCGGCAATACCGTCGTCGCTTATATAAATGTCGGCGTGGTCTTTTATATTCGTGATACTTCCGACTTTAAAGTTTGATATTTTGGCTTTTGCAGAGGTGTTTTCTGCAACGGGAGATATACCCATCTTGTCCATAAGCTTGAAAAATTCAAGCTGTGTCATAAGACGCGCAAGCCCGTTGCGGTCAACAGCACCGATTTTATAGTTTTCTATTTTTGTATCTATGGGTGCTTCGCAACAAATTGTACCGAGTGTACGGCTTAAAAAAGCATTGTCTTTATCAGTTTCAAGTTTTTTACGAATACCGTCTTTTATATCAAGCTCGTTTAAATGCTCGTAAATATAGTCAATGCAGTGGTATTTCATTATAAGGTCGGTTGCCGTTTTCTGACCAACACCCGCAACACCGGGAATATTATCCGACGAATCGCCCATAAGCGATTTAAGCTCGATCATTTCATTGGGTGTAAGACCGTAATCTTCAAATAATTTTTCGGGTGTATATTCGGTGATTTCAGGGTGTCCCATTTTGGTTACTGTAAGCAACACCTTTGTGCTGTCAGATACAAGCTGCAGTGAATCACGGTCACCCGTTGCAATAACACAGGTGTCACCGCAGAGTTGTGAAGACCGTGCCAGTGTGCCTAAAATATCGTCGGCTTCGTAGCCTTCGCATTCAACACAACTGTAGCCTGCAAGTGTAAGCCACTGTTTTAAAATGGGAAACTGCTGTCTGAGCTCGTCGGGTGAGGCGTGTCTTCCTGCCTTGTATGCGTCATACATCTTGTGACGGAAGGTAGGTGCCTTAAGGTCAAAGGCAACCGCCACGCAGTCGGGGTTTTCTTTTTCAAGCAGTTTATTTAAAATATTTATGAAACCGTAAACGGCGTTAGTGTATTGACCGTCTTTGGTAGAAAGCAGTTTTATTCCGTAAAAAGCACGGTTGATTATGCTGTTGCCGTCGATTGCCAACAGTTTCAAACAATATCACTCCTATTATAATAAATATAATTATGATTATTGTATCATCTTTAAAGCAATTTGTCACTATAAAATTTAAAAAATTGACAGAATGTTCATTTTCTTGTATAATTAAAAAGTTATGAAAATTAAAGATATTGAAATTAAGGGCTTTGCGGCGCTGGCTCCGATGGCGGGGGTTGCCGACAGAGCTATGAGAGAAATATGCGTAAGATACGGCGCAGGCTTTACCGTGGGTGAGCTTACAAGCGCCCGAGGCGTTATGCAGGGCGACAAAAAGTCTGCCAAACTGCTTGAATGTTTTAAAAGTGATGCGGTTTGCGCGTCACAGCTTTTCGGTAATGACCCTCAAATAATGGCTCGGGCGGCTAAACGCGCACAGGAACTGAATCCCGATTTTATTGATATAAATATGGGCTGCCCCGCCCCCAAGGTTGCAGGCCACGGCGGCGGCAGTGCGCTTATGAAAGAACCTAAGCTTGCAGGAAAGATAGTTGAAGAAGTTGTAAAGGCGGCATCGGTGCCCGTTACGGTAAAAATGCGCGCCGGTTGGGATAGCGACAGCCTTAACGCCGCAGAGCTTGCTAAAATATGCGAGGCGGCGGGCGCCGCAGCAATTACCGTTCATGGCAGAACACGCAGGCAGATGTACGCTCCGCCCGTAAATTATGATATAATTCGCGATGTTAAGCGCTCTGTAAAAATTCCCGTTATTGCAAACGGCGATATAACCGACGCAAAAAGCGCCGCTTTTATGTATGAATACACGGGGTGCGACTACTGTATGGTGGGGCGCGCGGCACAGGGCAATCCCTTTATTTTTGATCAAATAAACGCGTTTTTCGAGGGCAGGGAATATGCCGCCCCCACATTGGAAGAGCGCTTTAAAACCTGTTTCGAGCAAATAGAGCTTATGCACAAATACAAGCAGCCGCGCACCGCAATTTTAGAATCACGAAAGCATACCGCGTGGTATCTTACAGGGCTCAAGGGCTCGGCGGCGTTGCGCCGTATGTGCGGTCAGATTACAAGTCTTCGGGATATAGAACTTATTTTTGAAAAAGCACTTGAACAAAACAGGGATTTATGATAATATATTTAAGTTGCTTAAAACGAGTTTTGAAAGGTCGGTAATTTATGTCAGGACATTCCAAGTGGAATAATATTAAACGCAAAAAAGAAAAAACCGATGCCGCAAAGGCAAAAATTTTTACTAAAATCGGTCGTGAAATTTCGGTTATAGTTAAAGCAGGCGGCCCCAATCCGCAGGAAAACAGCAAGCTTAAAGACGCCATAGCAAAGGCCAAGGCAAACAATGTTCCGAACGATAATATTGAGCGCATTATTAAAAAAGCCGCGGGCGAGGGCGGCGCTAATGAATATGAAGAGCTTATTTATGAGGGCTACGGCCCCAACGGTGTTGCCGTAGTTGTTGAAACCCTTACCGACAACCGCAACCGAACCGCAGGAGAAATGCGTCACTATTTTGATAAGTGCGGCGGCAATCTCGGTCAGTCTGGCTCGGTAATGTTTATGTTTGACCGCAAGGGTGTAATAGTTATCGAGGGCGAAGGTCTTGACGAGGACACCGTTATGGAAGCGGCACTTGAAGCCGGTGCCGAAGATTTCAGCTTTGACGGCGATGTGTTTGAAATAACCACCGAGCCTAACGATTTAGGCACCGTGCGTGACGCTTTAGAAGAAAAGGGCTATTCCTTCCTTTCTGCCGAGGTGCAATATATTCCGCAGACAACAACCGTTATTGATGATGAAGAATCGGTAGCTAAAATGGAAAAGCTTATCGATATGCTTGAAGAAAATGACGATGTTCAGGAAATATGGCACAACTGGGAAATGCCCGAAGAATAATGCGCAAAACCACAATATATAGGTTAAAATCAAAACGGCAGACACTATATCTGCCGTTTTTCTTTGTTTTTTGTGGTTAATTTGTACAGAAAAAGAGTCAAAATTTGTTTGTTTTGATAAAACACAATATTTTGTGTTTTTGGGTATTGACCTACACAATAAAATGTGATATAATGCAAAAGCTGACGCGGGTGAAGCCTTTTGGGGCTTGCTCGCTGTATTTGACAGGTTTGTTATGAAAAATAAAAAATTGTATGGAGAGGTAGAAGATGAAAATTATCAAGCGAAGCGGCGCAGAAGTCGTATTTGACCCTAAAAAAATAATAGTTGCCGTAACAAAGGCAAACGAAAGCGTTGTACCGAGCGAGCGAATGAGCGAGGTTCAGATTAAGCGCATAGCAGAGGATGTCGAGTCGGCTGCCGCTAATATTAACCGCTCTTTGAGCGTTGAAGAAATTCAGGATATGGTTGAGGACCAGATTATGAATCAGCGCGCCTTCAGTGTTGCGCGCCGTTATATAACCTACCGTTACAATCGTGCTCTCATACGCAAATCAAATACAACCGACGAGCAGATTTTAAGCCTTATCGAATGTAACAATGAAGAGGTAAAGCAGGAAAATTCCAATAAAAACCCCACCGTCAACAGCGTTCAGCGCGACTATATGGCGGGCGAGGTTAGCAAGGATATTACCAAGCGCATACTTCTTCCCGGCGATATTGTCGAGGCTCACGAAAACGGCCTTATCCATTTCCACGACGCCGACTATTTTGCTCAGCATATGCATAACTGTGACCTTGTAAATCTTGAGGATATGCTTCAAAACGGCACCGTTATAAGCGGAACGCTCATTGAAAAGCCGCACAGCTTTTCGACCGCCTGCAATATTGCAACTCAGATTATCGCTCAGGTTGCCTCGTGTCAATACGGCGGTCAGAGCATCAGCCTTACACATCTTGCTCCGTTTGTTGATATAAGCCGTAAAAAAATTCGCAATGAGGTAATTGAAGAATTTAAAGAGATAAGCGAAGAGCTTACCGATGAAAAAATTGACAAAATTACCGAGAGACGCTTGCTTCAAGAAATTCGTAAGGGCGTTCAGATGATACAGTATCAGGTAGTAACCCTTATGACAACCAACGGTCAGGCTCCGTTTGTTACGGTGTTTATGTACCTTAACGAGGCTAAAAACGAGCGCGAGCGCGAAGACCTTGCTTTAATTATTGAGGAGACCCTGCGTCAACGCTTTGAGGGCGTTAAAAACGAAAAGGGCGTTTGGATTACCCCCGCTTTCCCCAAGCTTATCTATGTTCTTGAAGAAGACAATATACGCGAGGGTACAAAGTATTGGTACTTAACAAAGCTTGCCGCCAAATGCACGGCAAAGCGTATGGTGCCCGACTATATTTCCGAAAAAATAATGCTTGAAAATAAAATCGACAAAAACGGAGAGGGTCACTGCTATACCTGTATGGGTTGCCGCAGTTTCCTAACCCCTTATGTCGATGAAGACGGCAACGCTAAATATTACGGCCGTTTCAATCAGGGCGTTGTAACCGTAAACCTTGTTGATATAGGTCTTTCGGCAAACAAGGATATGGAAAAATTCTGGGAGATTTTTGACGAGCGTATGGATCTTTGCCACAGAGCGTTACAGGCGCGTCACGAACGCCTTACGGGCACTCTGTCAGACGCTGCTCCTATTCTTTGGCAGCACGGCGCGCTGTTAAGACTTAAAAAGGGCGAAACCATCGACAAATATCTGCACGGCGGTTATTCTACGCTGTCGCTCGGTTATGCAGGCCTTTGGGAGTGCGTATATTCGCTTATAGGCAAAAAGCTTACCGAACCCGAGGGCAAGGCACTCGGTCTTGAAATTATGAAAAAGCTCAATGAGTACACCGCAAAGTGGAAAGCGGATGAAAATATCGATTACTCGCTTTACGGTACTCCGCTTGAAAGCACAACCTACAAGTTTGCAAAATGCCTGCAAAAGCGTTTTGGTAAGGTTGCGGGTGTTACCGACAAAAACTACATTACAAACAGCTATCACGTGCATGTTACCGAGCCTATCGATGCATTTGATAAGTTGGCGCTCGAGTCGGAATTTCAGGCTTTGTCGCCCGGCGGTGCAATTTCTTATGTTGAGGTGCCCGATATGAAAAACAATATCGACGCGGTGCTTTCGGTAATGCAGTTTATTTATGACCACATTATGTATGCCGAGCTTAACACCAAAAGCGACTACTGTCAGGTTTGCGGCTGGGACGGCGAAATCGAAATCGAAGAAGACGCCGACGGCAAGCTCATTTGGAAATGCCCCAACTGCGGCAACACCGAACAGGACAAAATGAATGTTGCAAGACGCACCTGCGGCTATATAGGCACGCAGTATTGGAATCAGGGCAGAACACAGGAAATACAGGAAAGAGTATTGCACCTGTAATATAATAAAAATGGGGGGAGGGGCAACCCTCCCTTTTTATCGGAGAATAACTTTATGCATTACGGAACCATAAAAAATTGTGATATAGCAAACGGCACAGGCGTGCGCGTAACTCTTTTTGTTTCGGGTTGCCGAAATCACTGTAAAAACTGTTTTCAGCCTCAGACATGGGCGTTTGATTACGGGCAGGAATTTACAAAAGAAACCGAGGACTATATATTAAATCTGTTAAAGCCTGACTATATAAGCGGTTTAACATTGCTTGGCGGCGAACCGTTTGAGCCTGAAAATCAGCGTGAGTTATTGCCCTTTGTAAAACGGGTAAAAAACGATTATCCCGATAAAACGGTATGGTGCTTTTCGGGCTTTACTTTTGAAGAAATGCACACCGTGGGCAACCGTAGCTGCTGTGAGGTGACACAAGAACTGCTGTCTTATATAGATGTGCTTGTGGACGGCAGATTTATAGAGGAGCAAAAGGATATTTCACTGCGTTTTCGCGGCTCGCGCAATCAACGCATAATAGAGCTTAAACCCACCTTAAAAAGCGGCGAGCTTGTATTATGGCAAGAGCCAAATAAAAATTTCGATTGATATTTTAAATGCTAACCCCCGAAGATTTTTCTTCGGGGGTTGTTCTATTTTGGACTTGCCCCACATAAAGTATATTAACACAAAAAGGACAAGGATAAAAAAGTATGAAAAGTGAATTTAACAATGCCGTTTTACAAGTTTGCGAAGAAATAAGAAGAGTCCTGCTTTTTTTGCCCGAAGACATAAAGCAGGGCGTTGATGAAATAAGACTCCGTTCGGGTCTGCCGGTGTGTCTTACCGTTTCGGGCAAAGTGCTTTTTGTTTGTAAAAACAGCCGTGTTTCGCATACCGAAAATGCCGATTGCCTTATAGCAACGCATGGCGATTTAATGCAAACCCTGCTGTTGCTTTGTAACAATTCGGTTTATATGCACGAATCGGAAATACGGCAGGGCTTTGTTTCGTTACCCTGCGGCAACAGGGCAGGGGTATGTGGTGTGTTTAACGAGTCGGGAATGCTCGTTTCTGTAAGCTCGGTAAACATTCGAATTGCGCGTCAGATATTCGGCTGTGCAAAGCCCTTAATTCCGTACTCAGACGGCGGATTGCTCATAGCAGGTCCCCCCTGCAGCGGGAAAACAACAATTTTGCGCGATCTTATAAGGCTTTTGTCTGACGGAGAAAACGGACGCTTTCAGCGTGTTGCGGTGATTGACAGCCGCGGTGAAATTTCGGGCGGTTTCAAAACCGAAACCTTTAACGACCTCGGCGCTAATACCGATGTGCTGTTTATGCAAAACAAGGCGTTAGGCACCCAAATTGCGCTTCGCACCATGTTTCCTAACATAATTGCTTTTGACGAAATAGGCACCAAACAGGAGCTTGAGCAGGTAACAGATTGCTTTAATGCGGGGGTTAAAATAATTACAACCGCGCACTGTAACAGTATCGATGATATAATGAGCCGTCCGGTAACACGAAAGATTATTGAAAGCGAAGCCATAAAAAATGTGGCATTGTTGTCAAAAAAAATCGGCGCTTTGCCCACGGTTTTCGCTTCGAGGGAGATTTCGGCAAATGTGGGTGTTTAAAGCTGCGGGGGTGGCGCTTGTTGTTTTGTCCTGCAGTATGTTCGGGTTTTGTAAAAGTCGTTCGGTTTCGGCTCGGGCCAAAAAGCTGTCGCTTTTCTGCGGCGGACTTGACCTGCTTTTTGAATATGTTGAACAGGGCAGTCTTGAACTTGAGCCGGCAATAAAAAAATCTTTTATAAAATGCAACTTTATAAACAAACAGCAGTCGGGGTTTGTTTGCGTTGACTGTGATTTAAGCTCTGAAGATAAAGACATAATAACCGACTTTTTATCAAAACTCGGCTTTTCGGCAAAAAAAGCCGAGTGCGACCGAATAGCGGCTTTAAAAATTGTGATGCAAAAACGCGCGCAAGCAGCGTATGACGAAACGGCACAAAAATGCAAGCTGTGGCAAAGCTTCGGAATTTGCATCGGACTTATGTTAGGAATACTTTTAATATAGAGGTAAAAAAATGGATGTAGATTTTATTTTTAAAATAGCGGCAATCGGCATTATTGTAACGGTTCTTCATCAGCTTCTTGTGCGCTCGGGCCGTGAGGAGCAGGCAATGCTCGTAACTCTGTCGGGGCTTGTGGTGGTGCTTTTAATGGTGGTAGGCGCCATTGCCGATTTGTTTGACACGGTTAAGGGGCTGTTCGGGCTATGAGCGCTGATTTTTTAAAGCTGACGGCGCTTATTGTAATAGTGTCGGTTATGGCGGTGCTTATAAAAGCTCGCCTGCCCGAATACTCTTTTCTTTTGGTGCTTGCGGCGATTTGTGTGTCGCTTTTGTTTGTTTTTACCTATATATTTCCGAATATAGAAAAACTGCGCGGTCTGTTTGAAAAAAGCGGAAATACAAGCCTGTATTTCGGTATTGCTCTAAAGGCGTTGGGTATTGCATACATAACCGATTTTGCGGTTAACACCTGCCGTGACTTCGGACTTAACGCTTTGGCACAAATTGCCGACATTGCAGGAAAGGGCGCCGTGTTTATTTTAAGCATACCGTTAATATGCGCAGTGCTTGAAACGGCACTTAAATTTGTAGGACTATGAAAAAATTACTGATTTTTATTATATTGGCTTTTGTTTTGTCTTTGACGGCGGCGGCGGATACCGCATACAATGACACCTACGAAACGGCAGGCGGCAATGAATTACAGCAAAGTCTTGACCGAAATGTCAAAGATTTTTTCGACTCTAACGGCATTGACCCCACCGATTACAACTGGGTGAACAAGCTTACCGAAAAGGATGTGCTGTCACATATTTTTGAGTTTGTTACGGGCGGAATCAAAATTCCCTTCAAAACGGGCGTTACCGTAATAGGCGTGATTTTGATTACGGCGGCTGTTATTTCGTTCGGAGGCGCGCCGCGTTCAAGCGCGGCAAATTATGCCGCCGTATTGGCAATTACCGCAATAATAGCGGGCGATATCTGGCAAAGCGTGTCGGGTGCCGTAAATGCAGTAAAGGGCTGCAGCTCTTTTATGTTAAGCTTTGTGCCTGTTTTTGCGTCAATAACAGCGCTTTCGGGCAAAACCGTCACAGCCGCGTCTATGAGTTCACTTTTGCTTTTTGCAGGCGAAGCGGTGTCTTTTATATCATCTTTTGTAATACTGCCGCTAATGGGCGGCTATCTGGCGCTTAGCATCAGCACGGGCGCGTCGCCGTTGCTTAACGGTTCGGGTATAGCCGAAAGCGTTAAAAAAATTTCGGTGTGGGTGCTCTCTTTGCTCGGAACGCTGTTTGTGGGCATTTTGAGCATACAAACAGCCGTCAATTCTGCGGCGGACAGCGTTGCTTTGCGCACGGCAAGGTTTATATTGGGCACATCGGTGCCTGTTGCGGGAACGGCACTCAGCGAGGCGGCTTCTACCGTTTCGGCTTCAATCGGTCTGTTGCGCTCGTCTGTGGGCATTTACGGGGTTGTGGCTCTGGCGGCGCTTTTGCTTCCTGTTTTGATTGAACTGGTTATGTGGCGGTGCGTTTTGTTTCTTAACTGTGCATTAAGTGAGCTTTTTTCACTTTCTAAAATAACATCAATTTTAAAGGCGGTTGATTCTATGCTGTCGGTACTGCTGGGCGTTGTTTTGCTTATAGGCGCAATATTTGTAATTTCGCTTACCGTGGTGGTTACGGCGGGTAAGGCATAATGAATAATCTATCGGCTTTTGCAGTCAGCTTTTGTTCGTCGTGCATACTGCTCGGTTTTTTATATATGCTTTGCCCCGCGGGCAGTATGGAAAAAAGCGTTAAATATGTGTTTTGCCTTTGTTTTTTGTGTTGCGTTTTAGGCTGCGTAACAAACCTTAAAAGTATTGATTTAAGCGCATTTGACACAACATCAAAGTCTGAAATTATAACCGAACAAAGCGCGTCGGTTACTGCCGAAAGGGTTTTTGCGCAGGCTCTTACCGACAAAAACATAGATTTTAAAAAAATCACGGTAGATACTAAT
The DNA here is from genome assembly GCA_905211675.1 of uncultured Oscillospiraceae bacterium. Lineage (GTDB taxonomy): Bacteria > Bacillota > Clostridia > Oscillospirales > Acutalibacteraceae > UBA737. The sequence continues at coordinate 8,689 of CAJMBP010000026.1, read as the reverse complement.
AAATTGTCAGACGGCAGCATAACTATAAGTAGGGTAACTGTTTACACCTGCGCTTCTGCCGAACAAATAATACAGGCGATAGGCTCCGACAGTTATGAGGTAAATGTTATAAATGAATGAAAAAATTAAAAAATTAACCAAAAATCCGAAAGTTTTATTGGCGTTGGGCGTTTGCGGAATTATCCTTATATTTTTATCGTCTTTTATTCCGTCGGGCTCCGACAAAAAGGATACGGCAGTCAAAAATGCCGACTGTGACGCCGAGCAATACCGCAACATGCTTGAAAATGATGTAAAAAATATTGTAACGGGAATTACCGGCGACAAAAACCCAACCGTTGTAATAACGCTCGAAAGCGGCGTGCGCTACTGCTATGCAAGCGCCGACGAAACCGACACCTCAAGCTCTAAAGGCGGCACAAATGACCAAAGCAGCGAAAGCAAAAAACAGTCATACATAACGGTTAAAACAGCCGACGGCGGCGAACAGGCGCTCACCGTTACCGAAATTATGCCGCAGGTGCGCGGAGTCGCGGTAATTTGCTTGGGCGGCAATGATGAACAGATAGCCGAAAAAATTGAAAAGGCCGTGACGGCGGCTTTAAATATAACAACAAAACGAGTTTATATTTCAGGAGGAACCGACAATGAAAAAAGGTAAGGTATTTGGAAAACATCAGGTAGTTTTGGCGCTTATGGTGCTGGCGCTCGGGTGCGCCGTATGGCTTAATATGAAATTTTCTTCTACCGAAAAATATTTGGGCGAGGCTACCTATGTAAGCAGTAAAGCCGATTCATCGGGCGAGGCGGTTCAAACCGCCGCTAAACCCGCCGACAGCGAAGATTATTTTACATCCGCCCGCAAAGACAGACAGTCAGCCCTTGACGAGTCGCAACAGATGGTTGAAGAAACGCTGAAATCTGCCGATATTACCGATGCCGAGCGCAAGGCGGCGCTCGATAAGTTAGATGGGCTTGCCGCACGCGTTGAAAAAGCAAACAACATAGAAACCCTGCTTAAAGCCAAGGGCTTTGCCGACGCCGTTGCCGTAATAGGCGACAGCGATGTAAACATTGTTGTAAAATCCGAAGGAATTACAACCGCGCAAACCCTGCAAATACAGGATATTGTCACCGCTCAAACCGAGGTGGCGCTCAGTAACATAAAAATAGTCACGGTAAAATAAACTTGCAAAGTGATACGAATTGTGTTACAATATTTTTGTAATAATATTACAGGGTGAATTTTGTTTATATATACGGAGGAAAAAGCAATGGATAACAAAACCGAACTTTCCGTCAGCACCGAAGTGCTTGAAAAAATGGCAGAGCTTGCCGCTTGTGAAATAGAGGGCGTTAAGGGTGTTTCAAAAAAAGCAATCGACCTTAAAGGCGCGCTTAAAACCAAAAGTGTTGTAAAGGGCGTTAAGGTTGAAAGTGTTAACGGCGCCATTGATATAAGCGTTTACATTTGTGTAGATTCAAACGCAAAAATGCGTGATGTTGCCGAGGCGGTTCAGCAAAATGTTAAAGAGAAAATTCAAACAATGACAGGCACCGCCGTAACAAGGGTTAATGTCAATATCGAAGACCTTGATTTTGCCGAAGCGGAATAATTTTAACAAAACCAAAAAGGGCAGACTTGAAATTTCAAGTCTGCCCTTTTGCTTTTTTATAGCTTTGCATCTTCCGCTGACAGTATATCGTTAATAGAAACATCAAGGGTTCGCGCAAAAATCACCAAATCAATGTCGGTCACAAACCTCTCACCGTTTTCGACCCGACGGATAAAGTAATGGTCTACATCAAAGCCAAGCAGCTGCATTTTTGCTGCCAGCTTTCGTTGTGACAGCTTTTTACTCTTGCGTATTTCGGCAATTCGCCGCCCGCAAATGTTGTTTGTGCCGTCAGCGGCTTTAATCTTAAACAGAAAACCACCTCATTTTTTGTTGAATACTATTTACATTTAATTTATTCTATGCTATAATGTCATAAATATTGGTGAATAGTGTTCAACAATTTGTTAGGCAGGCTTTATTTTATTTTTTATGGAGGATATAAAAATGGAAAAGAAAAGCACATTTAAAAAGGCGCTCGGCATAATCACCGCGATAGTATTGGTATTTGCAATATCAATCGGAAGCGCGGTTATAATATATGATCGGCGGGGCAGTATATCGGCATCCACAACCGTTAAAGACGGGCTTTCTGCCTATGAGATAGCCGTTCAGTACGGCTATGAAGGCACGGTGCAAGAGTGGCTGGGCTCGCTCAAAGGCAAGTCTGCTTATGAAATAGCGTTAGAAAACGGCTATTCGGGCAGTGAAAGCGATTGGGCAGGTTCGCTTAAAGCGACCTCCGCTAAAGACGGTGTCGGAATAAAGACCGCCGCGTTTAACGCAGACGGTCAGTTAGTGCTTTCTCTTTCCGACGGAACAAGGCTTAATCTCGGCACAGCCGTAGGCGCTGACGGAAAAGACGGTACAAACGGTAAAGACGGACAAGACGGCAAGGACGGTATCGATGGTCAAGACGGTATTGGCATAACAGAGGCAACCATAAACGGTGACGGCGAACTTGTTATTGTTTTTTCAAACGGTGAATCTGTTAATTTGGATAAGGTTGTCGGTATGAACGGTACCGACGGTATAAGCGTTACAAATTCTGAAATAAATACAGACGGCGAGCTTGTAATTACATATTCTAACGGACAGCGCGCAAACTTGGGCGTAGTAATCGGCTCTGACGGCGAAAAGGGCGAGCAAGGCATACAGGGTATTCAAGGAATACAGGGCGAAAAGGGCGACAAGGGTGAAACAGGTGCCGCAGGTGCCGACGGTCAAGACGGTGCTGACGGTGTAAGCGTTATAAACAGCGCAATCAATTCAAACGGTGAACTGGTAATCACCCTTTCAGACAATACAGTATCAAACCTTGGCGTTGTGGTAGGCGCAAAGGGTGATAAGGGCGACAAAGGCGATCAAGGTGAGCAAGGCATACAAGGTGTTCAAGGTGAAAAGGGCGATAAAGGCGATAAGGGTGAAACGGGTGCCACAGGCGCCAACGGTGTTGACGGTATAAACGGCATTGACGGAACTGACGGTATCAGCGTTACAGCCGCACAGATAAACACCGACGGCGAGCTTGTGCTTACCTATTCAAACGGACAGCGTGACAATGTAGGTAATGTTATAGGCGCTAAAGGTGATAAAGGTGATAAAGGCGATAAGGGTGACAAAGGCGAGCAAGGAGAGCAAGGCATACAAGGTGTTCAAGGTGAAAAGGGTGATAAAGGTGACACAGGCGCTACAGGCGCCGCAGGTTCCGACGGTGTTGACGGCGCCGACGGTCAAGACGGTATCAGCGTTACAAGAACCGAAATCAACTCAAACGGCGAGCTTGTAATTACCCTTTCGGATAATACAATATCAAATCTTGGCGTTGTGATAGGCGCAAAGGGTGATAAGGGAGATAAAGGCGACAAGGGTGAGCAAGGCATACAAGGTATTCAAGGTATTCAAGGTGAAAAGGGCGAAAAGGGTGAAACAGGCGCCGCAGGTGCAAACGGCGCCGACGGTCAAGACGGCACTGACGGTGTCGGCATTGAAACCGTTATTATAGACAGCGGCAATTTAAAGATAACCCTTACAAACGGAACCACACTTGACCTTGGCAACATTAAGGGTGCCGACGGTCAAGACGGCAGAAACGGCATCGACGGTGTAAACGGCACTGACGGCGCTAATGGTGCCGACGGTATTGACGGTCAAGACGGTGTCGGCGTGCAGTCAACCTCTATAAACGGATATGGCGAATTGGTTATAACCTACACCGACGGCAATTCGGTAAATCTCGGCAAAGTTGTGGGTACTGACGGTGTAAACGGCACTGACGGCGCTAATGGTGCCGACGGTATTGACGGACAAGACGGTGTCGGCGTGCAGTCAACCTCTATAAACGGATATGGCGAATTAGTTATAACCTACACCGACGGTAACTCGGTAAATCTTGGCAAGGTTGTAGGTGATGACGGCACTAACGGTATAAATGGCGTTGACGGTTTAACACCCTATATAAATGCAGTCGGTAATTGGCAGATTGGCGACACCGACACAGGCGTTAAAGCCGCAGGTGTAAATGGCACCGACGGTCAAGACGGAACTGACGGTGCAGACGGTTTAACACCCTATATAAATACAGTAGGTAATTGGCAAATAGGCGACATCGACACAGGCATTAAAGCTGCGGGTGTAAACGGTACAAACGGTGATTCGGCTTATAAAATAGCTGTAAACAACGGTTTTGTCGGCACCGAAGCCGAATGGCTTGCAAGTCTTAAGGGTGAGCAGGGTGTTCAAGGCGACAAAGGCGACAAAGGTGAGAAAGGCATACAGGGTATTCAGGGAATACAAGGTGAAAAAGGCGAAAAGGGCGAAAAAGGCGACAAGGGCGAAACCGGTGCCGCAGGTGCTGACGGCGTAGGCATAGCAAGCGTAGCGCTTGACAGTAACGAGCTTGTTATTACCCTTTCTGATACAACCGTTATAAACCTCGGCAATGTTAAGGGCGAAAAGGGTGATAAAGGCGAACAAGGCATACAGGGTATTCAAGGAATACAAGGTGAAAAAGGCGACAAGGGCGATAAAGGTGACACGGGTGCCGCAGGTGCAAACGGCACCGACGGTATTGACGGCGCCGACGGCGTAGGCATTTCAAATGTAACGCTTACCGCCGATGGAAAGCTTGTTATCACCTTTACAACAGGCGCTGTAGTTGACCTTGGCAATGTTAAGGGCGCAAACGGCACCGACGGCGTAGGTATTGCCGAAACATATATTCAAGACGGCAATCTTTATGTGCGCAAAACCAATGAAATCACCGCCCAAAACCTCGGCACCGTTAAGGGTGACAAGGGCGATAAGGGCGACACCGGCGCGCAGGGTGTTCAAGGTGAAAAGGGTGAAAAAGGCGACAAGGGCGATACAGGTGCCGCAGGTCGCGGTATAGTCAAAACTGAAATTTCCGGTACAAATCTTGTCATTTATTACAGCGATAATACTACCGAAACTCACGATTTGAGTGATATAGCCGACATAAAATCTGATGAAATTTTGGTATACACTTCATTAGATAACGGCACTTACAGTGTAAAAGCCGGAAGAGATATTAAGTTTTATGACAATGTTGTAATTCCTGCAACATACAAAGGTCGTAATGTGACGGTTATTGAGGATAGTGCATTTGCTAATATAGATACATTAAAAACAATAACAATCCCAAATACAGTAACAAAAATAGGAAATTCGGCATTTGAAGAATGTAATGCTTTAACAAACTGTTCTTCACCATCGGCACTTATTGAGATAGGAGAGTCAGCATTTAGTAATTGTACAAGTTTAACAGAGTTTACAGTTCCAAACACATGTACAACTATAAAAACAGAGTGCTTTTCCCGTTGTAAAAATTTAACTTTGACAATTAACGTGGATGAGTTGTCCTCAATAGGTTCATACGCAATGACCGGTGTTTCGGTTATTAACTGGAATGCGGAAAACTCAACAAAATGGAACTCGCCATCTAACAAAGGCAACTATACAAAATATTCTTATCGTGATACTGACTCATCTCACGGTTATGTTAATAATATTAGTATATCACAAAAAACTATATCAAGTTCAAATGCACAGGCTTTTTTTAGTCATACAGAAGAATGGATAGAAGTTTCAGGTGGGTATATAAGAAACCAAAGGTATGGTGATTTTAATTGGACAAGAATATCGTAAAATAAATTAAAAATACAATAATATAGATTAGATCATCTTGTCGAAAGACTAAAAAAGGGGAAAATCAAATGGAAAAATTATTAGAAATAAAAAACGAAAAAATAACCGAGCAGGCTGAAAAAGCGGTAAATGATAAAATTTACAAACAAACCGAGCCAATGCTACACGAATTGTTAAAGCAGTTTCCTGAAAATAATGAGCCGTATCAAATTGCGGCAAAGGTGTTAATGCTTGACAAACTTTATGCAACACAAATATTCAATTATAAAAAGTTAGAGTTTTTAACTGAAATAGTTGAAAATATACGCACTATACCCGATTTTGATGAGCGTGTGAAAAATGGCGACCCTACAGTTGTACCCGAAATATATCGCGGTTTCAAAAAAAGGATGTTTTCATTTGCAACAAAATATTGTTGCTTACATAACAGTGTGGTTTACGGCAAAGACGATTACAGCATTTACGATTCGTCGGTGCGAAAATATTTACCAAAGTATGCAAAGATATTAGGTGTTAAACTGACGGGAACACAACTTGACGATTGGTATAAAAAAGGCGACTATAAAGCATTTAACGATGCTGTTGATGATGTTTTGGAAAAGGCTGAAATAACCGTTGAAAACCGAAAAAGAAAATTTGATTTATTTCTTTGGTCACAACGCTAAAAACTGTTAAATTATCTCATTTATTTAAAACACAAGCCGTTGCAGAACTATGCAACGGCTTGTGGGATTTTAGATATTACTTTATATATTATAATTTATTAAGCATTTCGTCGATTGATTCGTCGCTGTTAAAATCTACTTCACAGGGTTTTTTGTGCAGTGACCAATGCTCTGTAAGCGACAGTGTTTCGCCGGCGGGCACTTTTTTAAGCGGGCTTAGTGACTCGTTCTCTAAAAATGTGGCGCAGGTGTAGGTTTCAAAGCTACAGTTATTGTCGGGGTATTTTTCGTGCGGGTGGTAGGTTTCGTAGGTTTTACGGAAAATATCGTCACCAAGGCAATAATACGCCTCGGCTTGATTAAGGTCGAAGCCCAATTTTAAAGAGCGGTTAATGCCTGTGTCTTGCTTAACGGTTACATAACGCTCACCAAAGCGCAAACGGCTGTCGGCAAGATTTGTGTACGACCAAACCGATATATTGCGGTTAGCAAGCAGCCCTGTGTCGTTATCGTTCATAGGAATAATAAGCGTGCCGCCTGCGGCTGATACCGTAAGTCCCCAAACGGCAAATTCTTTTGCCGCGCCCGAAATATTTGTAACGCGCATAGTCACCTGCATATTCGCGTCGTCGGGGTCTAACCTTACGCACAGTTGCTTTTGCACGCCGTTTTCGCGCTCGGGCGCAGGGGTAAATATTGCGCCGTCGGCGGTGATTTCATATTTTACGGGGTCAAGGTCGGGGTAGTATGTTTCGGGGTAGCTTTCGGGCGAGCACCATATACGGTGGCCGCCTAAAATCTCCCATTTTTTGCCCTTGCCGAAAAAACTTTCAAATTCGGCATCGTTCTTCGGGTCGCCTGCGGCTCGGTTGTCGCACATAATGTTTTGACCGCCCGTAAAGCCGAAGCGTATAATACGCGGACCCACATCTACCGTTACATACACCTCGATAACGCCGTTGTTTATTGACAGCACCCTGCCGTAGTTCAGGTAATTTTTAATTTCGGTTTTAATCATAATAGCTCCTCCGTTTTAAGCATTTTCATTTTTTGTTCGGTGCCGCATTCAAGCGGCTTTCCGAGACTCAGCGCGTATATATCGGTAGCGCGGCATTCGGTTTCAAAAACCTGCCGAGAGTCCTTTTCAAGCTCTTTAATCTGTGACGCGCGGGTAATAACGGGTATTATGCCCTGCGGCTTTTTCAAATGGGCGGCACCCTGTGGGCTAAAGCCCAACAGCCTGACATAGGGCGGTGTTCGCATAAAAAACTTACCGTCAAAATTTAAAAACGCCGACAGAACAAGCCGCCTTATGCGAGCCATGGTGTAACGCTTTGTCTTAATCATATTATAAAGCTCATCAAGGCTTGTTGCAACACGCGCCGAAAAATAAATTTTGTTTTCAAGCCCCTCGCTTATGTCGGGCAAGTTTTTAAGCTCCTGCGGTGTTTTGGTGCGCAAACTGCAAAGAACAGCCTTTTCAAACCGTGATATGTCGGCAATGTGTTCGGGCTGTATAATACCGCGAACCTCGCGCGGCATAAAGCGTTCAACATAGCCTATATTGCCCTTTAATAATTCTTCTCTGATAAGTGAAGCCGACACAAAACCGCCTGCAATTTCGCGGCTGTCGTGCATGGCACCAAGCCGTTTTATGCAGTGAAATTCAATAGGCAGATTAAGCTTTTTAGCGGCTGAAATGTATTCAATACCGAGGTTATCGTTGGCGTTTTGCAAAAGCGAAATATCAACGCCAAGCTCGGCTGCCGCCTGTTCGCGCGCTACTGCAAAGGTAACACCCGATTTTGCCTTTTCGGCGGCAATTGTAAAAAAACCGTCGCCCGACAGCACATCTGCCGCTTTTTTGAGCGCCGCAATATCGCCGCTTTCACTGCCGAATACTATTTTTTCACAACCCATATTATAAAGCTGCCAAACGCCTGCAAGTGCGAAATTTTGGGTGGTTGACATACTCCACAAAACAGGCATTTCGCATACAATATCGGCGCCGCAAAGCAAAGCTGATTTTGCACGTTGCTGTTTTGAAATAATTGCTACGTCGCCGCGCTGCACAAAGTTGCCGCTTATAACGCACACAACCGTGTCACCAAGCGTATGTGCATAGTCAATTATGTGTTTATGACCCGAATGAAGTGGGTTGAATTCTGCAATAATACCTACTGCCGACAAAAAAACACCTCTTTTTACCAAATCACTCTTGAAAAAATAAAATTGATAAAG
>CAJMBP010000025.1 GCA_905211675.1 uncultured Oscillospiraceae bacterium | reverse complement strand
GGGTAAAAAGCTGCTTACCGGCGTGCTGTTTTTGACAATCCTTATGCCGGATATGTTGCTTTTGGTTCCGAGAATGGTAAACTATTCAAATCTCGACTTTGCGTATATCGGCCACGGTATCGAGGCGCTCGTTCACTGGCTCGGCGGTTTATTCGGTGCCGATTGGTCGGCATTCAACATTACACCCAACATTGTAAACACAAGCTGGACATTGTGGCTGCCTCACTTTTAGGCGTAGGTTTGCGCTCGGGCGTGCTTATTTACATCTACATTCAGTTCTTTACCGGTCTTCCGCGAGAACTTGAGGAGGCGGCTTGGGTTGACGGTGCAGGTCCTTTCAGAACCTTCCTTAAAATCGCAATTCCGTCATCAAGCGTTGTGTTTATAACCGTTTTGGTGTTCTCGCTTATCTGGCATTGGAACGATACATTGCTTGCGGGTATGTATCTTACCGAGAATGTGCCCTTGGCTGTTAACATGGGCAATATCAACGATTACATCGGTGCCATATACGGTCTTTACGGCGGTGCAAACACACCGCAGCAGGCGTCGGTTCTTATGGCGGCATGCCTTATGTATATCACGCCTATGCTCATATTCTATATGATTGTTCAGCGTGGTTTTGTTGAAAGTATTGACCGCGTAGGTATCACCGGTTAAGTTTTATAAAGCTACAAGGCGCTGTGCATAAGCGGCACAGCGCTCGGGCTTTTCTGTATTTGTAATTTTAACTAAATTTATCTTAAATTTTGCGAATTTTTTAATAAATTATGTTGACAAATTTGTTAATTGCTACTATAATTTATTATGTAGAGGGTATATCCGCACTTTTTGGTTGCACCCTGAGTGCTGTGCCTTTGAGCGTGGTATATGCCGCATACGAATTCGGTTTATGCGTAAGCCGAAAATATTTATTTTAAAGGAGTATATTAAAATGCTTAACAAAACAAAGCGCTTGCTTGCAATTATGCTTGCTGTTGCATTGGTTTTCAGCCTTGTAGGCTGTAGCAAGGCTCAAGACGACGGTTCTTCCGTTATCGTTCAGGAAGAAATTGTTTACGAGTACCAAGACGGCGAAACAAGCGGCGGCAACGGAACCACTTCCGGCGGTACCACCCAGCAGGGCGGCACAACAGGCAAAAAGCCCGGTAGCACCACTTCGGGCACCACTCCGACCGGCGGTGTAAACCCTGCGGATTATAAGGGCACAACAATTCAGTTTGCTTCTACCATTGATCCTAAGGATGACGGTACCGACTATGTTGTTAAAAACTTCAAGAAAAAATACGGTATCACGGTTAAAATTGTTGCTTGCACACTCGAAAACTACGGCAATGAAATGGCCGGTCTTATCGCGGCAGGCAAGGCACCTACCGTAGGCCGTTCAAACGGTGACTTCCCGGCATTCCTCGGCTACTTCCAGTCGTTAGATGCTGCAAAGATTGACTATACCGATCCTATCTGGAACCAGACAACCTTTAAAAAGACTACATACAACGGCGCGCCCTATCTTTGCGATACAGTAGGTAACTTCTGGACCGAGCTTGACTTGGTTGTATATTCAAAGAGCATCTTAAAGCGCGCAGGTTGCCCCACTCCCGAAGAGCTTGACAAGGAAGGCAACTGGAACTTTGATACATACCTTGAAATCGGTAAAAAGGTTAAAGAGGCACCTATCGGCGTTGACGGCGTAACATTCGGTAACTATGACGTAGTTTTGAATATAGGCGGCGGTTCGACCTTCAAGCTTGACTCTACAAACCATGTTACAAACGGTATTGACGCTCAAACAACCTCTATATTCCAGAAGTATGCAACTGCAAAAGACGCAGGCTATGTTAACAATAAGGGCTTACCGGGCTTTATGCAGGGCATGAGCGCAATGTGCACTGAGCATCTTTGGGTTCTGCGTACCGACGGTTCGCTCGCTAAATATTCTAACCGTAACGACCTCGGCTTCTACTATCTGCCTGCAGCCGAAAAGGGCGGCAAGTCGGTTGTAACCGGTATCTTCCGCGGTTGGGGCATTATGAAGGGCTGTAACGAGAACCCCGCAACAGGTCCTAAATCTGCGGTAGCAGGCGGCCTCTTCCTTAAAGAATATCTTGATGTTAACAACTACAATCTTGACACTTCGTTCATTTCGGAAGACGCTAAAACCTTCTTCTTCAAGGTTACTTCAAAGTATGCCGAAGCAGGCGACAGCTACAACCCCTATTTGACCTATAACAACCTCAATACAGGTATCACCGGCTTAAACTACAATGCAGATATTTACACTGCAATGTTCCAGTCGCCTTCACAGGTTCCCAGTCTTATGGCTGCCGTTACGTCTAAAGCACAAAACGGTACCGACAAGATAAACAAGTTTATCGATAATGCATTGTCATCACGTTAAATAACTGTTAAAAACAGACCCCTCAAGGGTCTGTTTTTTTTATGCCCTAATGATTTTCGGTTTAATAACACATCAAATTTTGAATATATGTAAATTATATAAAAAAATATGTAAAATATTTTGAAAAATTGTATATTTCTTATTGACTTATTTACAAAAATTTGATATTATACTTATGTAGTTATACAGTGAGGTTTTGTACGATTTTTGTGAAAATTTTATCAAAGTCCGTCACAAAATCACACAAAATTGCTTTTTGCGAAAGGATGGTAGTTCAATGAAAAAATTATTGAACAACAGTAGAGCAATTGTTTCATTTGTCTCTGTTTTTGCCATATTGGCAGTGTCGTTACTGTCAATGTTTGCGGGCACTTCTTTTATTGCCCGCGCTGCGGATGAAACAGATACCGATGAAACAACGGTTACATACCCGTTAAACGGCACCTATGATGCCGATTTTAACAAAATTGAGGGTAGCGGTATTTATTATACCGATGTTACCGACACTTACACCGATGCTAACGGCGTAACACAAAATAAAGTTGTAAGCAAGTTTACAGGCTTTGAAACCGACTTTATTTTACATGCCAGCGGTAAGGGCAGCGCAAGCAACCCGTACATTATTGAAACAGCCAACCAATTTGCGGCTGTTGTAACGGGCAACCTTAAAGACGCCGGCGGCAACTACATTAACACCGAATATGTTTGCTTTAAAGTAGCAGACAGTGTTAAAGCGTTCGATTTAAGCAATACCGATTCTTCGGTTGATTTCAGTCGGAATATGACTGCTGCCGAGGTTGAGGCTGCTTTGAAAAATGCCGTTGTTGATTCTGCGCTTAAATGGAAATATCCCAATAATACTGTTGCTTTCAGAGGCCGTTTCGACGGTAACGGCGTTGTGGTTTACGGCTTGAAGGCCGACTCTGATTGCTCAGGTATTTTCCCGTATGTTTGCGGCAATATTTCTGTCAGAAATCTTACGGTTAAAAACTGTTATTTCCGCGGCGACAATGCTTCTGTATTTATGGCATACAACAAAAAGTTGGCAGACTATGCCTACTCAAGTGCCGATATGCAATTACGCAACTGTGCCGCTTACGGCAATGTTGTAGTTTCCACCAGCAACGACAATAACGGTGAAGCTGTTCAGCACGCGGGTATTCTTTGCGGTTATACCAACTATGATGTAAGCATGGGCATTACCGACTGCTTGGTTTATGACAACATAGCAAAGCACGAAACCCGTCAGATTACATACGGTCTTGTCGGCAGACTTCACCGGTCAACATCTGCAACCATTAACAGCACCATTTCAATGGACGCTGTTCCGCATACTCTTTATTACGGTTCAAATGCCTTCCATACCTCGACCTTCACAAATGTTTACACCAACACTATGGACGGTAACGAATGGGCAAATATAGACAGTGTTCTTGACACAAACGGCAATATGACCGGTAACGGCAAGCGCTATGTTTATAAGTATTCTGTAAATGATGCCGGTCAGATTATTGCGGCATTTAACCACTATGACAAAAACGGTAACAACCTTACTTATGGCGGTACAGGTTACTCCAAAACTCTTGACGGCCCCGTTTACCGTGTAGAAGAATCTGAAATTATCGGTGCGGAATCACTTAAGGGTATCGACCCCGAAAAGTGGACCTATAACGCAGGCTCATACCCCACACCTAAGGTTTACCACATTCGTGAGTATTCATCGGGTGAGCCTTGGTCGGGTGAATCGGCGATTAAATACTTCGAGGGTGACGGCGTGCTTTCTTCGCCCTATGTTATTACCAATGCCGAAGAGTTTGCATATATGCTTACTACCGATAACCAAAATAAATTCTATAAGCTCGGCGCCGATATAGTTATAAATGACACATCATCGGCAAATTGGACCGACACCGCTAAAAAATGGTTTACCTCTAACGACGTTCCCGCGTTTAAGGGCACACTCGACGGTGCGGGTCATACCGTAAGCGGTCTTTACTATGACGGTTCGCAGGCAGGCGAATATGTAGGTCTTATTCCTGTTATAGGCTCGCCCGGTACCGTTAAAAATCTTAAAATTGTAAATTCAAGCCTTACCGTAAACAAAGGCGCCGCAGGCGGCGTTGTAGGTCAGGTTGAAGACCGCGCTAAGAAGGTTATTAGGTTTAATGCAATTACAGTTGAAGACACCGTTGTATTCGGCGGTAGCGCTGTAAAGGGCGGCATTGTAGGCAAGCTCGGTTATTCGGTTGTAAATATAAACGACTGTATTTCAAAGTCTGCCGGTTTGTTAGGTGACACCGAGGGCGTTGCAAATGTTAAGCGCAGTATCAGCGTAAATGTTTATCCTTTCGGAAATACAACAAATGTTTCGGCTGAAAATGTTTACACTAATGTAAGTGGCAATCAGCTTGACGGAATTCAGGTTGTAAGTGTTGACGATATGAAGGGTACTGCGGCGGCTGCCAATATGCCGGGTCTTGATATACCCAAAATGTGGAGCACCGTAGCAAACGATTTCCCGACTCCTACCGGCGCCGAGGCTTCTGCCGAGGGTGAGCGCGGTGAGGTTTGGTCGGGCGCAGTTGCAACCCGCTTTGCAGGCGGTAGCGGCTCGGCTAATGATCCGTATCTTATTGAAACTGCCGAGCAGCTGGCTCTTTGCGTTTACGGCAATAATGCAACCGCTTCAAATCCGATGCACTACAAGCTTACTGCCGACATTTACCTTAATAATGTAAATTCTCCGCTTTGGGAGGACAAAATCGGTTGTAACGAGTGGTACACCCAAAGAACAACTAAATCTTACTCAAACTTCAAATATACTACCTTTGACGGTGACGGTCACATAGTTTACGGCTTGTTCTATGACCACACAGGTCCTCAAAGCGAATATGTGCGTGTAGGTCTGTTCCCGCAGGTAGGTATGGGCTCTACAATTAAGAACTTAGCTGTTTCACAGGCCTATCTTTCAATGAATCTTGATATTAAGGAAGATGACGCCGGTTGCATTACCGGTACCATCGATTCTTGGAACGTCAGTGACTATCCTATGGACACGCGCGATGCATCCAGTAATGCAGCAATTCGTGATAATCCCGATTTCCAGGCAAAACAGCCTAAGTTTATAAACCTGCTTGTCGATCACACCTGTTATGTTTCGGCAGATCGCGCCGGCGGTATTGTCGGTCCGACCGGCGGTTGCATTTATTTGGAAAATTGCATATTCACAGGTTCATTAAACACTAATGCCGACATTTATTACGGCGGTACTCTTGTGGGTATGGACTGGTCGTACGGTTCTACTTATGTTGACTGCGTATCGCTTCCGCAATGCGGTTCGATAATGGTTGGCGGTTCAAGTGTCGCTTCATGGAGATCAAGCCCATCCGATCTTGTTACCACCGCCGAAAATCTTTATTACTTTGCCGTAAAACTGCAGGGCGGTATGGGTGACGGCGCTACAAAATTGACAAAACCCGACCAGCGTGTAGGCGAGGCGGCAAGAACGGCTATGCCGAATCTTGATTGGGTTGACGAATACGATCCCGCCACCGATGAGACAACATGGATGGTTGTTGACGGCGGTACACCTATTCCTGCAGTATTCACCAAGGGCAGAACCCCCGAAGAATACTCAAAACTGTCTGACAAGGAATTCAAGGCTCCGTTTGTTACGGTATCATTTATGACCGACACCGATGAGGTTACGGTTGATGATATGCAGGGCAGAATGTATTCAAAAATTAAATTGCCCGTTATAAGCCGTCCCGGTTACATCTTTACAGGCTGGTATGTTTTTGACGACTGCAGCATTGAATACCCGAAAGATTACTTCCCGCCGCGTGATCTGACACTTTATGCCGGTTGGGAAAGCAACGGCGTTACTCAGAACTTTGAAAAGTACACCGACTCTATATGGGATTATGACGATACCCAGTGGCGTCTTAATAAGCCAGGCGCAAAGGGCGGCTATAAAAACGCTTATGTTCGCAACGGCAGCCGTTCAATGCACCTGCTTGATACCAATACCGAGCCGGTAGATATGCTTCTCAACTATGAGGAGATGCTTGAACCCGGTCATGCATACACCATGACCTTCTGGGTAGCTACCGATAAAGCAGATAACCCCGCAACCCTACTCACATTAGTTCATAATGAAAAACCCGTTTATTTGGATACTCAGGTTGCTGCCGAGAATATGGCGGTTGTAACCGGACTTAAGGTTGGCGAATGGGTACAGTATTCGTACTCGTTTACCGCACAGACAAAGTGGGTATCAATTCGTGCTACCGGCAACTCAAGTCTTTACTTTGACGATATTGTAATCGGCAAAATTGACGGTACACTCAACGGTGGAAACCTTATTGGTCTCGGAACAGGCGGCGCAGGTTCCGGCTCGCTTTCACCTAACACGGGTGACGCGGTTTCTGTTGCCGCGCTTATCTCAGCCCTTATGGCAGGCGCAGTTGTGGTTGTTATTTCAAGAAAAAATTCAGCCGAAGTAATTGACTAATCGAGAAAGGAAGGGTTACTTATATGAATTTTAACAGTTCTTTGAAGAAAATAGTTTGTTTTCTGCTTGCTGTTTTAATGCTTTTTTCTGTCGTAGGTTGTAAAGACAGCGGCAGCAAAAAGAAGAAGGTTATTGTTAAAAAGAAGGTTATTGTTAAAAATAACGAAGACAACAGCGGCGATAACAACCAAAACGATTTCGAAATTGATTTTCCCGAAGATACCGATGATGTTATAAATACGGACACAGGCAAGAAAACCTTGCCTGACCGCCCGTTGCCCAAAGTGTCGGAAGACGGCGGTTATGTAGAATGGCAAGAACCCATTGTTCCCGAGTTTGACTATGAATACGCTTCTCTTAACATTACAAGCGACTATGTAATAGTTTATGCACTCGAAAATTGGGATAACCGTTATGAAGGCCAAGGCCGTGCAGTAAGCACAACGGGCTTTGCGCGTATGTCGGCACGCGAGCTTAAAACCTATTTTAAAGACAAACTTAAGCTTGACCTTGAGGTTAAAAAAGATACCGAAGTATCAGCCGACGCCAAGAAAATTCTGGTAGGCGATACCGCTTATTACAGAACGAACCTCGATGAAACTCAATTCGGAGTTAAGGTTAGAGGCGACGACCTCATTTTCGAGGCAGGACACTTTGCATTGATAAGCAAAGCGGTTAAGTGGTATGAAACCCTTAAGGTTGAATCGGGTAAGGTTGCTGTTTTGAGCGGTGAATGTGAGGGCTTTAAATCACAGGTTACCTTTAATGGTGTTACCTATGATTACATCTGGGGCGATGAATTTGACGGTTCAGAGCTCAATAACAACGATAAGTGGGTTCAAAGAAGTTTCGGTCTTGAGCGTCAGGATGATATGGCAAACATATTTAACGACTCTCAATTCCAGTATATCGAAAACGGCAGACTTCGCCTTACCGGTGACCGTTATTACGATGAGGGTGACGGCAGCATAGGTTATGCAACCTCCGGTGAAGTAAGTACCGACAGTAAAATGATGTTTAGAAACGGTTATTTTGAATTCCGTGCGCGACTTCCTTACAGACGCGGCGCGTTCCCTGCAATTTGGACCGTTTCAAACGTTCAGAACTCTCAGCTTCCTAACTGGAACCACGATGATGGCTTCGGTCAGTACAACAAGCGTTTCTGGACTATTGAATTTGACCTGTTTGAGTCGTTTGCCGACGCCGACCACATGACCACCACTATACATAAGTGGTATAACAACAATATCGGCGCTGTTACCACAGGCCCTGCAACACCGCTTACAAATGACCAAATTAAAATGGTTAACGATGTTGCGGTTCAGTACAAGTACGCCCAAACTATTACCGACATTGACGGTAATCAGACTAAGGGTGACACCTCTATTTTGAAGCGTACTGTTCAGGACGCTGACGGTAATGATGTTGAACAGCAGTATTATTACCCGATTTATCTTAACAAAGCGAGCGGAAAGGTTGATATATTCAATTACCGCAGAAGACCGTTCACAAATATGACAAATAACGGTAATACCTATGCTTATTCATTTACCTACACTAACGATAACCGTTCGGGTAATGTTAAAAACGGTGATTACAACTGGTCATATTATTTTGACCCCGAAACTATAAATAATGAATATCATGTATATTCGTTCCTCTATACCTCCGACCACTGCTCGGTATTCATTGACGGCAATAGGTTCCTTGATTTCGATTGGGATCCGGCATACGACTACCGTGATGTAAACGGAGACGGTTATATTGAGGATATAAGCGATAACAACAACGGCGTAGGCTTTAATATGTGGCATGTATTCCTTATCGATATGATGATTTATACACCCAACAACTTCAAGATTGACTACGCGCGCAAGATTCAAAAGGGCGACACACCGTTCAACCTTTATGTTGACTGGGTACGTTGCTATCAGGATCTCGACGATCCTTCACAGGCACTTTGGTTCCCGAGCGGTCAAGGCGACTGATTTAAATTGACTTAAAAAAACAGACCCACACGGGTCTGTTTTTTTGTATCGCAAGCATTAAAATCGCCAATAATATTTACGGTGATTTTGATTGAATAATTTTTATAATAAACTGTTTGCCAACCGTTCGGTGATTTCATTTTTAATAGTTGTTATGCTGTTATTGTTCTGCATTTTGCGGGTTGCCGTAATATCAACGGGCGATTACGCGGCAATTCAGGAAGAGCAAGCTTCTTACCGAATAAAAATATCCCGCTTACGCGGAACGGTTTACGACTGTAATATGGTGCCATTAACCAACACTGCTTCAAAAACCGTCGCGGCTGTGTTGCCTACATCAAAAGCAATAGCCGCTTTAAGCAAGGCTGCCGACGACAGCCGATTTGATAATGCCCTCGAAATACTTGAAAACAACCAACCTACCGTTTGTGATGTTAACCGAGAAATAAAAAGTGAGGGCATAGCCTTCACCAAGGTTTTTTCACATCATTCCGAGCACCTGTCTGCCTGCCATTTAGTAGGCTATACCGACAGTGACGGTCACGGAATTTCGGGTATTGAGCTTGCATATGACAACATACTGTTCAGCAAAAAATTTGTTTCGGCGGTATTTACTGTTGACGGAAAGGGTAATGTTTTGCGCGGTACAGAGCCGTATTTTGAAAATGATTCTTCGGTAATAAACAGCGGTGTTGTAACAACTTTAGATATAAATATACAAAATATCACCGAGTCTGCCGCTTCTAAAATGAACAGCGGCTGTGCAATAGTTGCCGAGGTTTCGAGCGGTAAAATTAAAGCAATGGCAAGTGTTCCGCAGTTTGATGTCAACAATCTTTACGAAAGCTTAAACGGCGAAAATTCACCCCTTATAAACCGAGCATTGCTTGCATACAGCGTGGGGTCGGTTTTTAAACCGTGCGTTGCCGCCGCCGCAATTAGAGAGGGCTTGGGTGACTGTGTTTTTAACTGTGAGGGCAGTCTAAAAATTGCTGACCGTATTTTTCGCTGTCATGTGCTTTCGGGCCACGGTGATATGAATTTGTGCAATGCCTTAGCAAAGTCTTGCAACTGTTATTTTTATAATTTGGGTATGATGCTCAGGGGAAATGCAATTTATAAAACGGCATCTTCATTAAACTTCGGAGCAAAAATAAAGCTTGGAGAAAACCTTTATACCGCCGCAGGTGTGTTGCCCGATTTGAGAACGCTTGAAACCGACGGAACGCTTGCAAATTTAAGTATAGGTCAAGGCGATTTGCTTTTAAGCCCTGTGTCTATGCTGACATTATATTTAAGCATTGCAGGCGACGGCTGTTATTATTTGCCGTCGGTTATTGAAAAAACCTTGAAAGACGGTGTTGAAAAAACCTTCGATAAGGGTGAAAAAACGCGCGTTATGAGCGAGAATACCGCCGCAATTTTACGAAATTATCTAAAAGGTGTAGTAACAGACGGCACAGGTAGCGAAGCGGCACCAAAATTTACCACTGCGGCAGGAAAAACAGCGACTGCGCAAACAGGCAGATACTATGATGATAAAAGCGAAATAACAAACAGTTGGTTTTGCGGATTTTTTCCGACGGAGGAGCCTGAATATGCGGTGGTTGTTATGAGTGATAGTAAGCTGAGTGTAAGCACAGCATCGGTTTTTGCCGAAATAGCCGACGGAATAACTCAATTTGAAAATAAAAATGTTTAATTTGATGATTGACACAAAAAACGCATTATTGTATAATTGTATACAATAATACCTGTAGGGGTGAAAACTAATGCTTGAACTTTCAAACAAAACCAATCTGCTTGAAGAAAACGATTATAAATATTCACTTCAAGATGTAGAAAATCCTAATTTATACCGCGAGTTTTACAGCTATGACGATGTGCCGCGCATAGCGTTTAATCACAGGCGGGTGCCTATGAATATGCCGCAGGATATATGGATTACCGATACATCCTTGCGTGACGGTCAGCAGTCGGTAGAACCGTACACTGTAGAGCAGATTGTAAATATTTATAAGCTTATGTCTAAACTCGGCGGCCCGTACGGAATTGTCCGTCAGACCGAAATGTTTGTTTACAGCAAAAAAGACCGTGAGGCAATATTGCGCTGTCAGGAGCTGGGGCTTAAATTTCCCGAAATTACTACGTGGATACGCGCCAACAAAGAAGACTTTAAATTAGTAAAAGATTTGGGAATACGCGAAACGGGAATTCTTGTATCATGCAGTGACTATCACATATTCAAAAAATTAAAAATGACACGCAAACAGGCTATGGATACATATCTTGCGGCGGTTGCCGAAGCGTTTGAGGCAGGGGTTATGCCGCGCTGTCATTTAGAGGATATAACACGAGCAGATTTTTACGGTTTTGTTGTTCCTTTTGTTAACGAGCTTATGAAAATGTCGAAAGACGCAGGAATACCCGTGCGTATTCGCGCCTGCGACACTATGGGTTACGGTGTTCCTTATTCCGAGGTTGCACTGCCCAGAAGCGTGCCGGGCATTATTTACGGCTTACAACACTTTTCGGATGTGCCGAGCGAAATGCTTGAGTGGCACGGTCATAACGATTTTTATAAGGCGGTTACAAATGCGTCAACCGCATGGCTTTACGGCGCTTCGGGCGTTAACTGCTCTTTACTCGGAATAGGCGAGCGAACGGGCAATATTCCGCTTGAAGCAATGGTTATGGAATATGCCGCGCTTCGTGGCTCTTTTGACGGTATGGATCCGACTGTAATTACCGAAATTGCAGATTATTTTAAAAATGAAATGGGTTACACAATTCCGCCTATGACGCCCTTTGTAGGCAGAAATTTCAATGTTACAAGAGCGGGTATTCACGCTGACGGACTGCTTAAAGATGAGGAAATATATAACATTTTTAATACAGAAAAAATATTAAACCGACCGGTTTCGGTGTTGCTCGGAAAAACCTCGGGGCTTGCCGGAATCGCTTATTGGATAAATCAAAACTACAATCTTAAAGGCGAAAATGCGGTTGATAAACACAGCGATTTGGTAGTTAAAATGAAAGAGTGGGTTGACAAGGAATATGAAGACGGACGTCAGACCAGCCTTTCAAATGATGAAATTGAGGCAAAGGTTACCGAATTTTCAGGAGGTAAATTATGATTGAGCATAAATCGATATCGCTTGCAGATCAGGTTTTTGAACATCTTGAAACCGACATTTTAAGCGGTAAATATCAAAAGGGTGAAAGTCTTACCGAAAGTAAGCTTAGCGCCGAGCTCGGCGTTAGCAGAACACCCATTCGCGAAGCGTTAAAGCGGCTTGAGCAGGAGCATTTAATTGAAGAATCACCCAAGGGTATGACAGTTGTGGGTATCAGTAAAAAAGACCTTGACGATATTTTTAAAATTCGCGGCGCTCTTGAGGGTAAAGCGGCGGAAATGGCGGCAAAAAATCATACCGAAGAACAGCTGAGTATTGTGCGTGAGGCACTTGAATTTCAAGAGTTTTATCTTGTAAAGCATGACCCCGACCGCATAAAAAGCATGGACAGCCGTTTTCACGAAACAATATATAAAATGAGCGGAAGCACCGTGTTTTACGATGTTTTGGTTCCGCTTCATAAAAAGCTTTTAAAATACCGAAAAGCGTCGGTGTCGGAAAGCAGTCGTGCCGAGGCGTCGGTTGCGGAGCACAGAGCTATTTATGAGGCAATAGCCGCACGCAACGGCGAGCTTGCTTCAAAACTGACAATCGAACACCTTAACAATGCTTATAAAAATATGATCAAGAAGGAGAATTAACAATGGGTTTAACAATAGCGCAAAAAATAATAAAACAACACCTTATGTCGGGCGAGATGATTCCGGGCAAAGAAATTTCGCTTAAAATTGACCAAACTTTAACACAGGACGCTACCGGTACCATGGCTTATTTAGAGTTTGAAACAATGGGACTCAAAAGGGTAAAGACCGAAAAAAGCGTTGCTTACATAGACCATAACACATTGCAGTCGGGCTTTGAAAATGCCGACGACCATCGCTATATTCAGTCGGTAACATCAAAGCACGGCATATATTTTTCACGCCCGGGCAACGGCATTTGCCATCAGGTGCATCTTGAGCGCTTCGGTAAGCCCGGTAAAACACTCATAGGCTCTGACAGCCACACACCCACAGGCGGCGGTATAGGTATGCTGGCAATGGGCGCGGGCGGTCTTGATGTTGCTGTTGCAATGGGCGGCGGAGCATACTTTATTACAATGCCAAAAATGTATAAGGTTAATCTTACGGGCAAGCTAAAGCCGTATGTAACCGCAAAGGATATAAGCCTTGAAATTTTGCGAATTCTGTCGGTCAAAGGCGGAGTAGGTGCAATAATAGAATGGGGCGGAGAGGGCATTAAAAACCTTACCGTGCCCGAGCGTGCAACTATTACTAATATGGGCACCGAATTGGGCGCCACAACCTCAATTTTTCCGTCAGACGATGTTACAAAAGCATTTTTAAAGGCCGAGGGCAGAGAGCAGGACTTTATTCCTCTTTCAAGCGACCCCGATGCCGTTTACGACAAGGTTATTGATATAAATCTTGACGAATTAAAGCCGCTTATTGCATGCCCGCACAGCCCCGACAATGTTGTAACGGTAGAGTCGCTTAAGGGCACAAAGGTAGATCAGGTCTGCATAGGTTCTTGCACCAATTCTTCACTTATGGATATGTTAAAGGTAGCAGCAATGTTAAAGGGTAAAACCATTGCTCCTTCTGTCAGCCTTTCAATTTCACCCGGCTCAAAACAGGTGCTTGCCATGCTTGCCGACTGCGGAGCTTTAAGTGACATAATTGCAAGCGGCGCGCGAATACTTGAATCGGCATGCGGACCGTGCATCGGTATGGGCTTTTCGCCCAACAGCGCAGGTGTTTCGCTTCGTACATTTAACCGTAACTTTGAAGGCAGAAGCGGAACAGCAGACGCGGGCGTTTATCTTGTATCGCCAGAGACGGCTGTTGCGGCGGCGCTTACAGGCGAAATAACCGACCCAACAACTCTTGGCGGTATCATTAAGATTAAAATGCCTAAAAAGTTTAAAATTGACGACAGTGCTGTTATTGCCCCCGCTCCCGAATGCTGTGCTGACAGCGTAGAGGTGCTTCGCGGACCGAATATCAAGCCTTTTCCCGAATCAAAACCGCAGACCGATAGCTTTACGGCAGAGGTGGCGCTTAAGGTGGGCGACAATATTACTACCGACCATATAATGCCTGCGGGCGCTAAAATCTTGCCCTACCGCTCGAATATTCCGCACCTTTCGCAGTTCTGCTTCGGTGTATGCGATAAAACCTTCCCCGAGCGCGCAAAGGCACTGGGAGAGAGCATTGTAATAGGCGGCAGCAACTACGGTCAGGGCTCATCGCGTGAGCACGCCGCACTTGTTCCTATGTATTTAGGCGTTCGCGTTGTTATTACAAAAAGCTTTGCGCGTATTCATGTTGCAAACCTTATAAATGCAGGCATTATGCCACTTACATTTAAAAACGCCGATGATTATGATAAGATAAATCAGGGTGATAAGCTGTCGCTTACAAATGTATTTGACGGTATGGACAAAGGCGAGATTACACTTAAAGACGAAACCTCGGGTGACGAAATTGAACTTGTGTGCAATTTTACCGACAGGCAAAAGCAAATTCTTAAAGCAGGCGGACTGCTTAATTTTACAAAGGAAGGTAAGTAAACAATGGAAAATTATGTAAATCAGGCGGTTGAACAGTTCCGCACAATTCTTGAAGAGCAGATTGCGCGCCAGCGCAGAATGGAATCGGATACAGCATATACCGATTACAAAAAGCTTGACAAAATAATAATCGGCGTATGCGGAGGCGACGGTATAGGCCCTATAATTTCAGCCGAGTCCGAAAGACTTTTGAAGTTTATATTAAAGGACGAAATCGCAGCGGGTAAGGTAGAGCTTCGCACCATTGAAGGACTTACCATTGAAAACAGGATAGCGCATAACAAGGCTATTCCCGATGATGTTCTGGCAGAAATCAAGGCTTGCAATGTAATACTTAAGGCTCCTACAACCACCCTTAAAGGCGGCACCTTGGAGAGTGCAAATGTTGCCATGCGCCGTGAGCTTGACCTTTATGCAAATGTACGCCCCGTAGCAGTACCCGAAGACGGCATTGACTGGACCTTTTTCCGTGAAAACACCGAGGGTGAGTATGTTTTAGGCTCACGCGGAGTTGAAATTCCCGACACCTTGGCGTTTGACTTTAAGGTTACCACAAACGCAGGTACCCGCCGCATAGCTCGTGCCGCATTTGAATATGCCAAAAACAACGGAAAAACAAATGTTGCAATTGTAACGAAAGCAAACATTATGAAAAAGACCGACGGTAAATTCTCTGAAATCTGCCATGAGGTTGCAAAGGACTACCCCGGCATAGAAGCAGAAGATTGGTACATTGACATTATGACCGCCAACCTTGTTAACCCAAGGGTTCGCTCAAAGTTTCAGGTTATATTGCTGCCAAACCTTTACGGCGACATTATCACCGATGAGGCTGCCCAGCTTCAGGGTGGCGTAGGCACTGCGGGCAGTGCAAATCTCGGCGATGTTTACTCTATGTTTGAGGCTATTCACGGCTCGGCTCCCCGAATGATTGAAGAGGGCAGAGGTATGTACGCTAATCCTACAAGTATGTTCAAGGCAAGCGAGATGTTGTTGCGCCATATCGGTTTTACCGAGTATGCCGACAAGCTCGACAAGGCGCTTCATATATGCACCGAGGTTGATAAAAAGTATGTTATCACCGGTCGCAGCGACGGCGCAACATGTGAAGATTTAGGCAACTATGTTATGGAAACAATAAAATCATTAGGCTAAATAAAAAATAAATCTCTGCATCGGCAGAGATTTATTTTTTATGTTTTAGTTGAATAGTTTTCTTTTACAGCGGCACCTTTTTTAATATCCTCGATTTTAACGCTTGAGGTATGGGGAATAGCCTTCCATTCGACCTTTTTAAACAGTGCAATCAGCAAAGAAAATCTTCCGATAATGTCAAATATAGGAAATGTAATGCAATACCAAATTTTTTTGATAAGCGGTATGTATTCAATTCGTTTGTGCTCGATTATAAAAATATATGCGGCAGATATAATACCTTTGACATAGGTTACTATCGATACGCAAAACGCCGACACGGTAAGTGCCGCAATTCCGTTTGTAAGTTTAATTCCGTCACAGTATTGCCAACCGAAAATATCAAGCCTAAATACCGTAAAGGTCATTTGAACGCCCATAAGAATAAGCGCCAGTCTTAAATAATAAATAACTATTCTTTTAAAAAGAATCATAAGCGAACGCGGATATACAACCGATAGCATATCAAGGCTCATAAAGCGGAGCCTTATGTTGTTGAAAAATTTCTTCCACTTGGGTGTATCGGACGGGACATCACGGTTTGCCGCACCGTTTGTTACAAATATATGTTTAAGCAGTTTGGGACCTGTTTCGGCAAACGCCTGCAAATGACCCTTTGCCCATCTTATTCGCTGACGCATTGCAATTTTAATATCTACAGGTTGTTCGTCGTAAAATTCGGCGTCGTTGTTATACGAAATCTGATAGCCTTGGGCTACGGCGTCGGCGCAAAACGCTCGGTCTTCGGTGAGCGAAACATAGTTCCAACCGTTTTTTATAAGCTCGTGAGAAAATAAAAAGCCTGTTCCCTGAATACGGGTTGCCAAGTGAAACAAAGATCTTGCTCTGTGCTCGTTACGAATGGTGCGCAGCCAATGCAGACCGTATGACGCCGAAATCCAGTTATCACCGAAATTTTTCGTGTTTCGGTAGGATGTAACAATCTTTTGTCCTGCGTCGAAAGACTCATTCATACGGGTTATATAATCGCCCTTTAAAAGGTTATCTGCATCAAAAATAAAATAGCCCTCAAAGCTTTCTATACCGTAGTCACGCCTTATGTTTTCTACTAAAAACTGAAGCGCATACCCCTTTGTGCGATGCTCTGAGTCAAACCGTTCATAGCATATAGCACCGTTTTCTCTTGCTATTCGGGCTGTGTTGTCGGTGCAATTATCAGCTACAACAAAAACCGTTACAAGTTCGCTTGGGTAGTCCTGCTGCTTGATGCTGTCTAAAAGATTGCCTATAACGGTTTCTTCGTTTCGAGCTGCAACAAGTATTGCGTATTTATGGTTACACTTCGCTTTCTTAAACTTTCTGGTGAAGAATATACCCGTTATTTTATAGACATTTTTATACAACAGAATGCTACTTATAAAGGCTGAAATTTTATTTATTATCTTGATTATCAACTTTAAAATTTCCATAGCCTAAACATTATATCATTGAATGCTTCAAAAATCAACAGTATTACTCTTTGATAAAATATTAAGAGTATATTTTGCTTGTATTTTTGCCAATAATGATATATAATTAACTAAATATATTCAGATTGGGGTGTCAGTGTTTGCTGCATTTTATTAGCAATGCTATAAGCCGCGGTACATTTTCTATTTTTGGCTTTTTATCATACTTACTATCAACCCTTGCGGTTATTTTTATAACTATGCCGATTCATGAGTGGGCACACGGCTTTGTGTCGACTAAGCTCGGTGACCCCACGCCGCGGTGGCAAGGTAGGCTTACGCTTAATCCGATGGCTCACATTGATAAACGAGGTGCTTTGTTTATATTGCTTTTCGGCATAGGCTGGGCGAAACCTGTGCAGGTAAACGCTCGCTATTATAAGAACCCAAAATTCGGTATGGCGCTTGTAGCCTTGGCAGGTCCCGCCGCCAATTTAGTTTTGAGCCTTTTTGTGTTGATTTTGTATTATCTTTTTTCGTTATTCAATCTTTCGGTTACACTTTTTATTGCTGAATTTTTGCTTTATGTTTCATATATCAGCGTGTATCTTGCGGTGTTTAACCTTATGCCCATACCGCCGTTTGACGGCTCGAGAATACTTTTTACATTTTTACCGCAAAAATATTATTTTAAAATTATGCAATACGAGCAGTATATTTTTATAGGCCTTTTGGCATTGTTTTTGATTGACAGCCGTATTGGCATTATAAGCGGTACAATAGGCTTTGTTGCAACGAAACTGCTTAATATGCTTGCAAGTATCGCCCTTTTACCCTTTAAAATATTTGGAGTGTGAATAAATGGAGCAGACGGTAACTCTGTCTTATAAAACAGAAAACTTTGAAGGTCCGCTTGATTTGCTGTTGCAGCTTATAGCGCGTAACAAGCTTAATATTTATGATATTCAACTGTCTGTTCTTATCGAGCAGTATTTAGAACAGATGCAGTTTTTTCGTGAGCAGGAGATGGAGGTTTCAAGCGAGTTTCTTGAAATGGCGTCACGGCTTATTTATATAAAAACGGTAAGCCTTTTGCCGCGTCATGACGAGGTTGTTCGTTTAAAGGAAGAGCTTACAGGAGAGTTGCTTGAGTACAAGCTGTGCCGTGAAATGGCGCAAAAGCTTTCGACTATGACAGGCGGTTTTGATTTGTTTGTACGGCCGCCTTCGGAATACGATTTTGATAAAACCTATGAATTGGTTCACGACAGTGATTTAATTTTTACATCATATCTTGCGGCGGTGGGCCGCGGTCAGCGCCGCTTACCGCCGAGTGTTACGCCCTTTACAAAGATTGTGGCTAAAAAAATAGTTTCGGTATCAACTAAAATTATTTTTGTAATTCGCAAGCTTGCAAAAGGCGGAAAAAGCAAGCTTTCGGCGTTATACAGTTCCGCACGCAGTCGGTCGGAATTGGTTGCCACATTTTTGGCTGTGCTTGAACTTTGCAAAGCCAACAGGGTAGAAATAAGCGGCGACAATTCTGAAAACGCGGAAATTAAAATAATTAAGGGGCATAATAAAAAATGAACAAACAAAAGAAAAAAGGTTTCACATCAGACACGTTAAAAGAAACCGCCGTCATGACGATAGCAGTGGGGATTATCGCCGCGGCAGTGTATTTCTTCCTGATTCCGAGTCAGACTTCGATCAGCAGTATATCTGCACTGGCGATTATTATCGCACATTATGTACCATTGCATGTGTCAACGGTTACGATGATCCTGAATGTGGTCTTATTGCTGATCGGATTTGTAACTTGCGGGAAAGAATTTGGGGCGAAGACGGTATATACGAGTATCTTGCTGCCAGTGTATCTGGCGGTATTTGAACATGTATTTCCAGATTTTGAATCACTGACGAACAGCAGTGAGCTGGATGTGTTATGTTATATTCTGGTGGTAAGTATTGGTCTTAGCATTTTATTCAACATGAATGCGTCATCCGGTGGACTGGATATCGTAGCGAAGATCATGAACAAGTATCTTCACATCGATCTGGGAAAAGCTATGTCAATTTCAGGAATGTGTGTGGCACTTTTGTCTGCTCTGATCTTTGATAAAAAAGCGGTAGTGTTAAGTGTGCTTGGCACATATTTTAATGGTATTGTGCTGGATCATTTCATCTTTGGACAGAATGTAAAAAGACGAGTCTGCATTATTACAAAATACGAAGAAGAGGTACGACAGTTTATTTTACATGAGCTGCACAGTGGAGCGACATTCTATGAAGCGATGGGTGCTTATAATATGCAGAAGTACAGAGAGATTATTACGATTGTAGATAAGAGTGAATATCAGAAACTCATGAACTATATTGTCCAGAAAGATCCGGAAGCATTTGTAACGGTGTATACAGTATCTGATATGCGCTACAGACCGAAGGTGAGATCATTCTAGTTCGTAATGATAGATAATTGCCAAGAAGATGCCAATGGAAGGTTCTGTAGATAATAGATAAATAGGGAAAAACGTCACATGTGTGGCGTTTTTCTGTTAACAAGTATTTGAGGAAAAGTATTATGAAGATATATGTGGATGCCGATGCCTGCCCGGTGGTAGCCATCGTTGAACAGATCGCAAAAGAATATGAGATTCCGGTAACTCTTCTGTGTGATACGAATCATGTGTTATATTCGGATTACAGTGAGGTAGTGACGGTAGGAGCCGGAGCAGATGCTGTGGACTTTAAGCTGGTCAGTCTCTGCCATAAAGGTGATATCGTGGTAACACAGGATTATGGTGTCGCAGCGATGATTCTTGGAAAGGGAGCATATGGAATCCATCAGAATGGCAAATGGTATACGAATGAGAATATTGATCGTATGCTGATGGAAAGACATCTCGCGAAGAAAGCGAGAAATGCGAAGAAGAAGCATCATCTGAAAGGTCCGTCAAAAAGGACAGACGAAGATGACAGAAGATTTGCAGAATCATTTACCAGACTTGTGGAAAAGCGGTTGAAAACGGAGGATGAAGCGTGATAAAAATAAAAGAAGTGAAAGAGCAGAAGGCGATAAAAAAAGATGAAAGAAGATAAGAACGAATCAAGATGGGACAAGCTTTTGAATATTCGGACGATGGGACGAGATGACACTCATGCAGACCAGTATCGCTACCCTTACGAACCGACGCCGTATTCTGTGCTGGAAAGGCTGGCAAATGCAGGATATATCCGTAAGGGGAATATACTGCTTGATTATGGCTGTGGAAAAGGAAGAGTAGACTTCTTCCTGTCATATCAGACAAGATGTAAGTCTATCGGAATCGAATATGATGAGCGAATCTATGAGAAAGCAGCAGAGAATAAAAAAGATGCGGTATCGTCCGAAAGAGTGGAGATAGAACTTACGAATGCGGAAGAATTTGCAGTACCGGAGACGGCAGACTGTATGTACTTTTTTAATCCGTTTTCGGTGGAGATATTAAGAAAAGTGATGGCAAGGATATTAGAATCTTATTATGCAGAGCCGAGACGGATTCAGTTATTCTTCTATTATCCGTCAGATGAGTATATATCGTATCTGATGACGGTGGAGGAGCTGATGTTCACAGATGAGATCGTATGTATGGATCTGTTCCCGGGAGAAGATCCAAGAGAGAAGATTGCAATATTCGAACTGGATTATATGGAATAGATATCCGGAAGAAAAGATAATGTGATATGATATAAAGTAACACAAGATATAAGGCAATACAAAAGAAGAGAGGCGAATCCTATGAAGACCAAATGGAAAGTAATCATTGTGGTAATTCTTGCCGTCGTAATCAGTGTCGGCTCGATATCCGCATACAAGTATATTACCAGTCCAAAAGAAGAAAGTATTCCACTGGAAACCACGCTTGAAGATGCGGCGGAACTGACTACCCAGAAGATGATCATCTCAGATGTATTCAAAAGCACAAAGGGTAATATCCCGCTGATCAACAAGAACAAATTCCTGGTGCAGTATAAGACAACGGTTACTGCTGGCCTGGATGTGAAAAAAGCGAAGATTAAAGAAACAGATGATGAGATCAGAATCACTATCCCACATTGTACGATCAACGAAGATTCAATCAAGATCAAATCCAGTGATCTGAAAATCTATGACACGAATTTTG
>CAJMBP010000024.1 GCA_905211675.1 uncultured Oscillospiraceae bacterium | reverse complement strand
GCTGCCTTCTATAAAGACGATAAAATCGCCGTGTGTTTCGCCGATGCCTCTACGGGCGAC
This sequence comes from uncultured Oscillospiraceae bacterium, assembly GCA_905211675.1. GTDB lineage: Bacteria > Bacillota > Clostridia > Oscillospirales > Acutalibacteraceae > UBA737. Next base: position 21,374 of record CAJMBP010000024.1, on the reverse strand, counting down.
GCCCATATAACCGAGATTTCGGGCGAAGATATGTACGGGCGTTTTTATAACGAGATTATGCGTTTTTCACCCAGTGAAATTTTACTCGATTCGAATTTGGCGCAAGCCTGCACAGATTTTTTAAACGAAAAATTCAGCGGCGCGGTAAGCGTTCGCAACTCAAAATGCTTTGACCCGTCTGTAACCGAAGAGCTTATCTGTCAAAATTTCGGCGTAGTAAGCCCCGAAAACATAGGAATAGAACGCGGCAGTGTTTCACAAAGCGCTTTGGGCGCAGTGCTTGATTATCTGCACGAAAACGGCAAAACAGGCACGATTGCCATTAAAAATGTAAACATTTACACCGCTTCGCAGTTTATGCAGCTTGACATTACCGCGGTCAGAAATCTTGAGCTTTGCGAAACCATGCGAACAAAATCAAAACGCGGCTCGCTTTTGGGCGTTCTCGATAAAACCAAAACCGCTATGGGCAAGCGGCTTATGCGTTCGTTTGTTCTGCAACCGCTTTGTTCAATACCCGAAATAATATTGCGTCAAAACGCGGTTGAGGAGTTATGCGGCGATACCGTTATGCGATGCGAAGCGCAGGAATATATGAGCGGCATACGCGATATTGAGCGTATGATGACCAAAATCGTTTACGGAACAGCCACCGCAAAAGAGCTTTTAGGCCTCGCATCCACAGCTCACCGCTTTCCGTATTTGAAGCAGTTGCTCGAAAACTCAAACTGTAAAATGTTAAGGGGCATATACGGTGACATCGATACACTTGAAGAAATTGCAGAACTTATAGATTCTGCCATAAGCGAGGATGCGCCTGCCACCGTTCGTGAAGGCAGAATAATTAAAAAAGGATATAACGAGCAGGTTGATATGCTTCGCAACGATATGGAGGGAGGAACATCACATCTTGCCGAAATAGAGGCGCGCGAGCGTGAGCGCACGGGTATTAAAAATCTGCGTGTGCGTTACAACAAGGTTTTCGGTTACTACATTGAGGTTACAAATTCTTTTCTCGATAAAGTACCTGCCGACTATGTGCGCAAGCAAACCCTCACAAACTGTGAGCGCTTTATAACCGACGAGCTCAAACAGCTTGAAAATCGGCTTCTTACCGCAAAAGACCGAGCTTTTCAGCTTGAGTATGAAATATTTAACCAAATTCGTGAAACTGTGGCGGCGGCCGCAAACCGTGTGCACACTACCGCCGCGGCTATAGCGCGGCTTGATGTGATGTGTTCGCTCTCTCAAATTGCGGTTGAAAACAATTATTGCAGACCTCTTGTAAACGACAGCGGCGTTATAAGCATAAAGAGCGGCAGACACCCTGTTGTTGAAAAACTGATTAAAACTCCGTTTGTTTCAAACGATACATATTTAGACTCATTGTCCGACCGCTGTGCTATAATCACAGGACCTAATATGGCGGGTAAATCAACCTATATGCGACAGGTTGCAATTATTACGCTTATGGCTCAAATGGGCTCGTTTGTGCCTGCACAGATGGCTGAAATAGGCATAGTTGACTCCATATTCACACGCGTAGGCGCTTCGGACGACCTTGCAGGCGGACAATCTACATTTATGGTAGAAATGAGTGAAATGGCGCATATTCTTAAAAACGCCACCAAAAACAGTCTGCTTATAATTGATGAAATAGGCAGAGGCACCTCGACCTTTGACGGTATGTCAATAGCAAAGGCGGTGCTTGAATATGTAGCCGATAAAAGAAAGCTGGGTGCCAAAACCCTTTTTGCAACCCATTATCACGAGCTTACCGAGATGGAAAATGAGCTTGACGGTATTAAAAATTACAACATATCGGTCAAAAAGCGCGGTGACGATATAATCTTTTTGCGCCGTATTGTACGCGGCGGCGCCGACGACAGCTACGGCATTGAGGTTGCAAAGCTCGGCGGCATACCCGATTCGGTAATTAAACGCGCCAAACAAATACTTAAACAAACGCTTGAAAGCGGCATCGTAAGCTACAAAACCGTGACTTCGGGCTCCGACCAGATTTCGTTTGAAATGCAGGGCGCTACCGAAATACTGCGCGAATTGCAGGCGATTGATGTAAATACACTAACGCCCATTGAGGCTATGGGAGTATTATTTGACATAGCAAATAAAGCAAAATCTATTTAAAAGAGGTGAAACAAAAATGCCTAAAATAAACCTGCTTCCAAAATCTATTGCCGAGCTTATAGCCGCAGGCGAGGTTGTAGAACGCCCTGCCTCGATTGTAAAAGAGGCGATAGAAAACTCTATCGACGCGGGTGCTACGCACATAGCCGTCGAAATTTTGCGCGGCGGCATAACCTATATTCGAATAACCGACGACGGTTGCGGAATAGCGAGCGAGGATGTGCCGAAGGCATTTTTGCGACACGCCACCAGCAAGATTGAAAAGGCGGTTGACCTTGACCGAATTTCAACACTCGGCTTCCGCGGCGAAGCATTAGCCGCAACAAGTGCTGTTTCACGCGTAGAAATGTTTACAAAAACACCCGAGCAGGATTTCGGCACGCACTATAAAATCGAGGGCGGGCAAGAAATTTTAAATGAAGAAGTCGGCTGTCCCGACGGCACAACACTTATAGTCCGTGACCTTTTTTATAATACTCCTGCAAGAATGAAGTTTTTAAAAAAAGATGTTACCGAGGGTACCACCGTTTCGGCGGTTGTCGAACAACAGGCGCTGTCGCACCCCGAAATTGCTTTTAAGCTTATACGCGACGGCAAGCAGACCTTTTCAACCTCGGGTGACGGCAAATTGCAGTCGGCGGCATACAGTGTGCTCGGCCGTGAAATTTCAAACTCGCTTATTCCCGTTGATTTAACCCTTGACGGCGTTTCGGTTAAGGGTCTTGCCTGCAAGCCCGTATTCTGCCGTGCATCGCGTGCGTACCAGTTTACATTTTTAAACACAAGATATGTGCAGTCAGGCACGGTTACTGCGGCGGTAGAACAGGCATACAAAAACAGTGCTATGGTGGGCAAGTTCCCTGCGTTTGTGCTGTGCATAAATGTGCCGTATGAGACGGTTGACGTAAATGTTCACCCGTCTAAAATGCAGGTTCGTTTTTCTGACGAAAAAAGGGTGTTTACCGCCGTTTACAACGCCGTAAAAGGCGCAATTCTTTCGGGTGATACCAGACCTGAAATTTCGGTTTCTCAGCCTAAAAAGAATACATTTTTGCATATGAGTGCCGAGGAATACAGGCAAACCGCCGTAAAGCTTCCCACACAGGAGAAACAACAAACGGTTGAAGAGGTTATAAAACCGAAAACAGAACCTGCAAGATTGCAGTCTGACAAAACGCCCTTCTTTTTGCGCAAAGAATTTCAGCCTAATGTTACGCCCGAAAAAATCGTAAGCCCGACAACTCAAAATGCTGCCACGCTTCATACGGCAAGCAATAGCGCACGTTCCGTTACCGAAGCTAACGAGGCGGAATACTCACCCGAGGGCGAAGTAAAGCTCATCGGCGAAGCCTTTAATACCTATATAGTTGTGCAAAAGGGCAACAGTATATTTCTCATTGACAAGCATGCGGCACACGAGCGCATTATTTTTAATAAACTTAAAAACACACAAGATATTGAAACACAGCAGCTTTTGGTTCCCGTAACGGTTAAGCTTGTGGGCGATGAATACTCCGCCGTTATAACAAACCTGAAACTGCTTTCCGATTACGGCTTCGAGGTTGAAGATTTCGGCAACGAAACCGTAGTGGTACGCGCGGTGCCCGCAATGCTTAAAGGCGCCGACGCCGACAGCATTATCTGTGAAGCGGCGCAAAGCCTTGCACGCCGCGGCAGTATTCAGCTTAACGCCGTCGACGATATACTGCACACCGTTGCCTGCAAAGCGGCAATAAAAGCAGGGTACGTCACTTCGGAAGTTGAAAAACTAAATCTTGCAATAAAAGTTCTCGGTGATAAAGATGTTATGTACTGCCCGCACGGCAGACCAGTGGCTTTTGAAATTAAGCGTTATGAACTTGAAAAATATTTTGGAAGAATACAATGAAAAAACAAAAGATAATTTGCGTTGTGGGGCCTACGGCCTCGGGTAAAACCGAGCTTGGCATTTCGCTGTGTAAGCATTTCGGCGGCGAGGTAATCTCGGCCGACTCTATGCAGATTTACCGCGATATGCACATTGCATCTGCCGCGCCTGACAGTAGTGAAATGCAGGGTGTTAGGCACCATTTGATTGAGTTTTTAGATTACGGCGCTGCATTTACGGTTGCAGATTATGTTAAAGCGGCACGCAAAAAAATAGCCGAAATCTCTGCACGCGGCAAAATTCCCGTAATAGTGGGAGGCACGGGTCTTTATATAAATTCGCTTGTTAATAATGTAGAATTTATCGAAAGCCCTGCCGACATAAAGCTTCGCGAGCAAATCGCGGCGGAATTTGACCGTGCGGGCGGGGCGGAAATGCTTCGGCGTCTGAGTGAAATAGACCCGTGCGCCGCGGCAAAGCTTCACGAAAATGACCGCCGACGAATAATCAGGGCTTTTGAAATTTACGAAAGCACAGGTAACACAAAAAGCTTTAACGATGAGCAGTCGGTGAAAAACGAGTCGCCCTACGCCGCTTTGATTATCGGCGTTGCCTACCGAAATCGCGAACTGCTTTATGAAAGAATAAACAGGCGCGTAGATATAATGCTTGAAAAAGGATTACTTGAAGAGGCAAAAATTGCTTTTGATAAAAATTTGGACTGCGGTGCGGTTCAGGCAATAGGGCATAAAGAGTTTTTCGGGTTTTTTAAGGGTGAATCTTCACTTGATGAAGCAGTCGAAAATCTCAAACGCTCTACAAGGCGTTATGCCAAACGCCAGCTGACTTGGTTTAATAAAGACGGCCGCGTAAAATGGATTTATAAAGACGAAACCGAAAACGCCGTCGCCGATGCGATAAAAATTGCGGAAACGGAGGAAAATTATGGGTGAACATAAGGTTTTAAAGGTATTTTTATGTTTGATAACCGCAGTTTTTATAATACATCAGATATATTCCTCCGTCTATAAGCCGATTACCACGGTAAGAGCCGAATATCACGAGGTGACAGACGGTATCAGAATAAACGGCGTAATCATTCGTGAAGAAAAAATAATAACCTCCGACACGGCGGGAGCGATGCATTTTGTTTTGTCCGACGGCGAGCGCGTTGCCAAAAACGGAACGGTTGCAAACATCTATTCAAACGCCGATGCTTCGGTTACGGTAAGCAGAATAGAACAGTTAAAATCGCGTATTGCCGACATCGAAGAAATGCAGGGCTATAATGATGTTGAAGCGGCGGATATTACGCTTGCAAACAATAAGGTCAATAACGCTCTTAACACATTTATACGCGACTGCGCCGCGGGCAGATTTTCGACCGCAGAAGAGAATTCAAATGCGTTGCTTACAAATATAAACCGAAGGCAAATGATAACGGGTGAGCAAACCGATTTTTCGGCAAGGCTTAACGAGCTTAAATCCGAGCTTGACACCCTTAATGCGTCGTTGCCGCAGCCGATAGGGCATATAACATCCGACACGGCGGGCTATTTCGTGTCGGGCACCGACGGTTACGAAAATACACTTTTATGCAGTGACATTGAAAGCATTACGCCCGAATTTTTAGACGCGTTAAAGCCTTCGCCGATCGACGAAAAGGCCATAGCTAAAATTGTTTCGGGTTACACATGGTATATTGCGGCAAGTATAGATATTAACGACTCTCTGAACTACAAAGTCGGGGACAGTCTTAAAATAGATACCGCCGTAAAATCAAGTCCGCAGCTTGATGTAACGGTTGAAAAAATAAACGCTTCGTCTGCCGGCGACCGAGCGGTTATAATATTCTCGTGCCAGCAAATGAACAGCGAGCTTGCCACCATGCGAAAGGGTGAAATGAAGGTTATAAAAAACACCTATTCAGGGCTTGAAATTCCTTCAAAAGCGCTTCGCGTTCAAGACGGAAAAACGGGTGTGTTTGTGCGCTCGGGGCAGACGGTTAAATTTGTAACCGTAAATGTTATATACCGCACCGACGAATATATAATCTGCGAACAGCGAACAAGCAACGAATCGGTGCTTAGGCTTTATGATGAGGTTGTAGTTAAGGGAAAGAGGCTTTATGATGGAAAAATCGTCTATTGATGTGTTTGACGAAAATTTTAAAATTATAACTCAAAACATTGCACGCGCCGCCGAAAGGTCGGGCAGAAAACCGCAGGACATAACATTGCTTGCGGCAACAAAAACAGTGGATATAAGCGTTATAAATCATGCCATAGAATCGGGAATTAAATATATAGGCGAAAACCGTGTGCAGGAATTTTTATCAAAATTTGACGGCTATTTGCCGGTGCATAAGCATTTTATAGGTCATCTGCAAACCAATAAGGTTAAGGATATTATTAACCGCGTTGAGCTTATACATTCGGTAGATTCCTACCGCTTGGCAGAAGAAATTTCGCGTCAGGCACAGAAAAACGAAAAGCATATGGACATTCTTCTGGAAATAAATATCGGTAACGAGCAAAGCAAATCGGGTTTTGCCTATGATGAAGCCTTGACTGCGGCCGAAAAGATTTCTAAGCTCGGCGGCATTAAAATAAGGGGACTTATGGCAATACCGCCTATTTGTGAAAATTCCTCGCAAAACCGACCGTATTTTGCAAAAATGAGAAAACTGTTTATTGACATCGGAGCCGAAAAAATAGATAATAGTAGTATGGATATTTTATCTATGGGTATGTCTGACGATTACGAGGCTGCGATTGAGGAGGGCGCAAATACGGTGCGCATCGGAACGGCACTTTTCGGCAGACGGAATTACAATGTTTAAAATATTAAAAGGGAAGTGTATTTATGAAACTTTGGGACAGCATAAAAAATATTATGACCATACCCGATGATGATGAGTTTGAGGACGAGGCGGTTGAAAGGGAAGAACGCCCTCAAAAGCAGGTAAAAGAAGAAAGCTATTCTTATTCAAAAAAAGCAGAAACCACACCTAAAATCATAAAGTCCAAAACAATTAACTATTCTCAAAATCAAACAGCCTTGCAGGTTGTGCTTGTAAAACCCGAACGCTTTGACGAGGTTACAACCATAGCCGACCATTTGAACGAGGGCAAAACCGTAGTTCTCAATCTTGAGGAGACCCCGCGTGAGATTCAGCGCAGAATAGTCGATTTTTTAAGCGGCGCGGCTTATGCCAACGGAGGCAATATGCGCAAGGTGGCAAAAAACACCTTTATAATTGTTGCACGCGGTGTTGATGTTATGGGCGAGCTTATGCTCGAGGATTTTGAAGACGGTAAAATTTACTTCTGATGGACAGTGAGCTTTTGCCTGCCCGCTTAAAAGATTTAAAATATCTCTGTGAAAAAACTTCTGCCCCTAAATTTTTCGGTTTTTTAACACCTGATGAACTCGCAACGGCAACAAGGTGCCTGAAATGTGAAGAGGGTTATGCGTTTTACGGCGGTTACGATGCGGCAGAACGCACGGTTTTGGCGTTTTTGCCCGATTGGTGCGACACGCCCGTATATCCCATAACTGCGTTAACCTTTACTTACCGAAAATGTGATGCGCTTGCACACCGTGATTTTTTGGGTGCGCTTATGGCGCTCGGAATTGCACGAGAGACCGTGGGCGATATTTTGATCGAAAGCGGCAGAACGGTTGTGTTTGTGTTAAGTGACATTGCAGATTTCATAGTTTCACAGATAAGCCTTATAGGCAGAGTGGGTGTTACGGTTAAAAAAGGTTTTGATATGCCCTTGCCGAGTCTCGGTCAAAAGCAGGCGTCATCCGTAACAGTGGCGTCACTCAGGCTTGACTGTGCCGTGGCGGCTTTGTGCGGCCTTTCGAGAAAAGAAGCGTCCGAAAAAATTTGCGACGGGTATGTCACGGTGAATTCGGTATGTATTCAAAAGCCCACCGCCGTTATAGCTTCAGGAAGTACGCTTACGGTAAGGCAAAAGGGAAGATTCGAGATAACAGCTTGTGAAGAGCTTTCAAAAAAAGGCAGAATTATATTGAGGTACAATAAATACATATAATTATTTTTTATAAGGAGGGCACCTTAAATGTTAAGTGCAAACGAAATCAGAAAAGTAAGATTTTCAAAGTCCATGGGCGGTTACAAACAGGAAGAGGTTGATGTTCTGCTTGACAAGGTTGAAGCCGATTATGAGCAGTTTGAACGGACTCTGCATGAAATGAACAACAAAATAAACGAGCTTAAGGGTGAGCTTGAAGAAAGCAAAAATTCTCAGGGCAACATACAAAACATTTTGGTAAGCGCGCAAAAGTTTGCCGACCAAATAGTTGCAGAAGCAAAAACAAAAAGTGCAGAGATTATCGCCCGTGCAGAGCAGAGTATTCAAAAAATCACCGCGCAGGAGCATGAGCTTACAACCGCCTTTGACAAAAAAGCCGGTGAAAGAAAGCAAGCGCTTGAAAATGATATTGAAAAAATAATTTCGGTTGCCGAACAGAAAAAATCGGCGGTTGAAAAGGCAACCCAAGACTGTGTTGAGCGTCAAAAGCTTTTGTTCGATAAAATGAAGGTTGAGATTGCCGCTTTTAAAGAAGAAATCACAAACAAATATAAAGAGCATCTTGAAATACTTGCCTCCTTGCCCGACACGGTTCCCTCCGACCCCGAGGAGCTTGCAAAGGCTGTTTCAATGTCGTTTGACAAACTGCCCGATATAAGAGAGTTTGTCAAAGCAGGCGGCGCTTTGCCGCAGGTAAACGACCTGTCCGAAAAAGAAGCTGCGCCCGAAAGAACTGCTACTCAAACAGGGTTTGTTATAAATTCCGAAGAGTTTGATATCGACAGCGACAACGAAACAGAGCAGGACGAAGAAGACATTTAAAAATTAGGAGTGATACTTTTTGGTATCTTATATTTTGGCGGTTATAACCGGAATACTTGTCTTGGTTGCTGACCAATTTACCAAGGTTTATATTTCGAACAATTTTGTAATGGCAAAATCTTACGAATTTTTGCCGGGACTTATTGATATAACCTACATTCACAATGACGGCGGCGCGTGGGGTATGCTTGGCGGCTACACATGGCTGTTGCTGTCTGTTACCATAGTTATTATGCTTGTGTGCATAGCGCTTTTGCTTAAATACGGCGTTAAAAACAAACTTATGTTTTGGGCGATAATTCTTGTTCTTTGCGGCGGCGTAGGCAATCTTATCGACCGAATTTTCAGAGGCGGAAATGTAATCGACTTTTTACATTTTGAGTTTTGGCCCACATTCCCCGTATTTAATGTAGCCGACTGCGCAATAGTTGTAGGCGCCGGGCTTTTAATGCTGTATTTCTTTATAGGTCTTATAAAAGAAGAAAAGCAAAAGCGTGCGTTGCCGCAACAGGCGCCGCAAATTGAAGAAAATGGAAAAAATTGAACTCATAACCGACGACGGCGAAAGCCGCCGTCTTGACATGTATGTGGCCGAAAATTCCGAAATAACAAGGTCGCGCGCGGCAATTCTTATTGCACAGGGCAACATTCTTGTAAACGGTAAAAAAGCGACAAAAAACACAAAGCTAAAATGTAAAGACCGTGTCGAAATATTTTTGCCTGACGCGGAGGTATATGAAGTTGAACCCGAAAACATACCGCTTGACATTGTTTATGAAGACAGTTCGGTTTTGGTGGTAAACAAGCCTAAAAATATGGTGGTTCACCCTGCGGCGGGCAATTACAGCGGAACGCTCGTAAACGCAATTCTTTATCATTGTAAGGGCAGCCTTTCGGGCATTAACGGCGTTATGCGCCCGGGTATTGTTCACCGTATAGACAAAAACACAAGCGGCTTGTTGGTGGTTGCAAAAAATGACAGCGCGCACAACTTTTTGGCCGAACAAATAAAAGAACATTCTCTTACTCGCGAGTACGAGGCGGTAGTTTACGGAAATTTAAAGAATGACAGCGGCACGGTTGACGCCCCTATCGGCAGACACCCCGTAAAGCGCAAGCAAATGGCAGTGGTTGAAGGCGGCAGAAATGCCGTTACGCATTACAGCGTTTTAGAGCGTATGAATGGCTTTACACATGTAAAATTAAGGCTTGAAACGGGCAGAACACATCAAATAAGGGTGCACATGGCGTATATCGGTCACCCTGTTGCGGGTGATGATGTTTATGGTCCGCATAAGGTTATAACTAAACTTGGGGGTCAGTGCCTACACGCGCGCAAAATCGGTTTTATTCACCCCGAAACGCATGAATATATGGAATTTACAAGCGACTTACCCAAGTATTTTATAGATTTTTTAAAGGATTGCAGAGGATAACATGGGCTTATTTGACGGATGCTTACTTGCCTGCGATATAGACGGAACATTACTGGTTAACGACCTTATGCCGCAGCGAAATATTGACAGAATAAAATACTTTGTAAGCGAGGGCGGACGCTTCAGTCTTGCAACCGGCAGAACGGTGGGGGCTGTATCGGCGGTTACCGATAAACTCGATTGCATATCGCCATCGGTTGTCGCCAATGGAAGTATGATATACGATTACAAAAACGATAGGACGCTGTTTGAAGCGTTTATACCCGAAAAAGACCGTCACATTGTAAAAGCGGTGTTAGACGCTTGCGGCACGGTGGGAGTAGAGGTTCACAGCGGCAAAAAGGTTTTGGTTCTTAACGAGAGTCAGGAAACCATTGACCATGAAAAATATGAAAAACTTGACTCAATTACGCTTGATTATGAGCATGCTTTAGATTATAATTGGAATAAGGTTATTTATCTTTTCGCAAATGAAGCCGAATCCGAAACCGTAAAACAGATAGTTTCGCGTTTCGAGCACAGTTCGCAGTTTGTTGACACGTCGGCAACAATAAACGGCGTGCTTCGCCACTACTTTGAGCATGTCTCCAAAAATGTTTCAAAGGCAAACGCGCTTAAAAAACTTTGCGAAATTCTAAAAATAAAAAAAGGTTGTTGTTACGCCATAGGCGATTATTATAATGACATCGAAATGATAAAATCGGCCGACATCGGCGCCGCACTTGCAGATTCCCCTAAAGAGGTAAAGGCTGTTGCCGACAGGGTGGTATGCAGTGTGCAAAACGGCGCAGTGGCAGATTTTATAGATTATCTTACCGAAAGGAAAACAAAAAATGGACGCAGTTACTGAAAAACAACTAAATCAAATTGCATGTAAAGTACGCATCGGAATTATCGAAGGTGTTCATGCGGCAAAGGCAGGTCATCCGGGCGGCTCGCTTTCTATAGCCGAGATACTTACATATCTTTATTTTAAAGAGATGAACATAGACCCGAAAGACCCGAAAAATCCAAAGCGTGACAGATTGGTCTTATCAAAAGGTCACGCAGCTCCGGCGCTTTATTCGGTGCTTGCACAGCGAGGCTATTTTTCACCCGATGAGCTTATTACTCTGCGTCAAATCGGTTCAAGACTTCAGGGTCACCCCGATATGAAACACATACCCGGTGTAGATATGTCTACAGGCTCGCTCGGTCAGGGCATATCCGCCGCTGTAGGAATGGCACTTTCTTCAAAGCATTTCGGCGACGGTTACAATGTTTATGCAATACTCGGTGACGGCGAAATAGAAGAGGGTCAGGTTTGGGAGGCCGCAATGTTTGCCGCAAATAAGGGGCTTTCAAATCTTACGGCATTTATAGACCTTAACAATCTTCAAATTGACGGAACCATCGACGAGGTCAACAGCGCAAAGCCGGTCGATAAAAAGTTTGAGGCTTTCGGCTGGCATGTAATTAACATTGACGGTCATAATTACGCCGAAATTGAAGCGGCTTTGGCAGAGGCAAAAACGGTTGACAAACCCGTTGCCGTTATCGCACAAACGATAAAGGGTAAGGGCGTATCTTATATGGAAAATGCGGTTAATTGGCACGGCGCCGCACCTAATGACGAACTGTACGCCGTTGCTATGCAGGAGCTCACCGCAGCGCTTGCCGCTTTAAATTAAGGGGGATTCACATTTATGTCAGATGTTAAAACAGTTGCTACCCGCGTAGGATTCGGCGAAGCCTTGGTTGAACTCGGCGCCGAGCGCGATGATTTTATTGTAATGGACGCCGACCTTGCCGCGGCTACACAAACCGGAAAATTTAAAAAGGCTTACCCCGAACGTTTTTACGACTGCGGAATTGCCGAACAGAATATGATGAGCATTGCCGCGGGAATAGCGTCAACCGGTAAAAAGGTGGTTGTAAGCTCGTTTGCAATGTTTGCGGCAGGCCGTGCTTTTGAGCAGGTTCGCAATTCAATCGGATATCCGCATCTCAATGTTATTATTGGTGCAACTCACGCCGGCATTTCGGTAGGTGAAGACGGTGCAACGCACCAGTGCAACGAAGATATTGCACTTATGCGCACAATACCGGGTATGACGGTTATAAATCCCGCCGACGAAACCGAAGCAAAAATGGCTGTGCGCGCCGCGTTTGAGTGCGACGGACCTGTTTATATGCGTTTCGGCAGACTTGCGGTTCCGATTGTGTTCGATGAAAGCTACCAATTTGAAATAGGTAAAGGCGTTCAACTGCGTGAAGGTGCCGATGTTACAGTAATCGCAACGGGTCTTATGGTTAAGGAAGCGCTCGAAGCCTACGATTTGCTTAAAAACGAGGGGATAAATGCGCGTATAATCAATATGGCTACCATTAAGCCTATCGATCGCGACATAATAATTAAAGCGGCAAAAGAAACAGGGGCTATTGTAACCGCCGAGGAACATTCGGTAATAGGCGGTTTGGGCTCTGCTGTAAGCGAAGTTGTTTGCGAAACGGTGCCCGTACCGGTTGTAAAGCTCGGTGTTAACGATGTTTTCGGTCATTCGGGTCCTGCCGTAAAGCTGCTTGACGAGTTCGGTCTGCGTGCCGTAAACATTGCTGAAAAGGCGAAGCAGGCAATAGCGCTTAAAAAGTAATTTATAATAAGTATTTAACAGGGGCTGTAAAAGCATGGGCTTTTACAGCCCCGTTTTTGTGTTTACACCCATACAAACAAAGAAATTACGGTATATTTACCAACAAACCAGACACTTTTTTCTTGTTTTTATTTTATTTTTCTTGTTTTTGTTGGTTTTTGTCTTGACTTTTGTGTTGTTTCTGTGTATAATATAAGCAACTAGTAAACGGAGGTATCGTTTATGTCATATACATATTCTAAAAAAATTGAAAAATCACCGCGTATCCAGCGCCTTATTGACCATCTTTACGCAAAAATGCCCGAAATCGAGGCCGACCGCGCTGTACTTATAACCGAAAGCTATAAATCTACCGAGGGTCAGCCTATAATTTTGCGCCGTGCAAAAGCCTTTGCGCATATACTTGAAAATCTGCCTATTACCATTCGCCCCGAAGAGTTGATTGTAGGCAGTAACTCTAAGGCACCGCGCGGCTGTCAGGTTTTTCCCGAATATTCTTACGAATGGCTTGAAAATGAGTTTGACACCGTAGCAACAAGAGCGGCAGACCCGTTTTATATATCGGAAGAAACCAAGCAAAAGCTTCGTGAAGTTTACCCTTATTGGAAAGGAAAAACCACAAGCGAGCTTGCTACAGCCTATATGTCACCCGAGGCACTTGTCGCAATCGAGCATAACATATTTACGGTAGGCAATTACTTTTATAACGGTATCGGGCATTTTACGGTAGATTACGGTAAGGTGTTAGAAAAAGGTTATAAAGGTATCATCGCCGAGGCTCAGGCCGCGCTTGATGATTTAGATATCGCCGATGCGGATTACGCATCACGCTCTGCATTTTTAAATGCCGTAATCATAAGCTGTGAAGCGGTTATCGGCTATGCCGACCGTTACGCCGAGCTGGCTAAACAAACGGCGGCCACCGAACAGGACGCAAAACGCCGTGAAGAGCTTTTGCAGATTGCCGCAAACTGCGCGCGCGTGCCGCGTTACGGTGCCGAAAGCTTTTATGAGGCTTGTCAGTCATTCTGGTTTGTTCAAATGCTTTTGCAGGTTGAGTCAAGCGGTCACTCTATATCACCCGGTCGCTTTGATCAATATATGAATCCTTATTTTGAAAAAGATTTGGCGGCAGGCAAAATAACCCGCGAATTTGCTCAGGAGCTTGTCGACTGTATTTGGGTAAAGCTCAACGACCTCAACAAGGTTCGCGACGCCGCCTCTGCCGAAGGCTTTGCAGGCTACAGCCTGTTCCAAAACCTTATTGCAGGCGGTCAGGATAAATACGGTAACGATGTTACAAACGATATGTCATTTATGTGCATCAACGCGACATTGCATGTAATGCTTCCTATGCCGTCGTTCTCGGTAAGGGTTTGGAACGGCAGTCCGCATGAATTTTTACTCCGTGCGGCAGAGGTTACGCGTACGGGCGTAGGCTTGCCTGCCTACTATAATGACGAGGTTATTATTCCCGCTCTTATGAGCAGGGGCATTCCGTTAGAGGATGCGCGCAACTATAACATAATCGGTTGCGTAGAGCCTCAGGTTCCTGCCAAAACAGACGGTTGGCATGACGCGGCGTTTTTCAATATGTGCAGACCGCTTGAGCTTGTTTTCACAAACGGTGTAGATAAGGGCGTTCAGGTGGGACTTCGCACAGGCGAGTTGCATGAACTTACTACATTTGAAAAGTTCTATGACGCATATAAAGCACAAATGAACTATTTTATAAAACTGCTTGTAAATGCCGATAATGCAATTGATATAGCCCACGCCAGACAGTGTCCCTTGCCCTTCCAGTCTTGCATGATAGAAGATTGCATAGGTCGCGGAAAAAGCCTGCAGGAGGGCGGCGCAATCTATAACTTTACGGGTCCGCAGGGCTTTGGAATCGCTAATGTTACCGATGCGCTTACGGCAATAAAAACCCTTGTTTATGACAAAAAGGTTTTAAAGCTTTGCGAGCTTAAAGCGGCGCTTGACAACAACTTCGGTCTTGATATGGATTCGGCTGCGGCAGAAAAGCTTACAAAGGTTGTCGCTCAAAAACTTGTGTCAAACGGCAAAACGCTTACCGAAGACGACATAAAAACAATATATCTTACGGTTACAAAGAATACAGCGTCAGACTCCGATAAAGAGCATTACGGTGAAATACTCAAAATGATAAACGAATTGCCGAAATACGGCAATGATATACCCGAAATCGACGCTTTTGCGCGCGAGGTTGCCTATACATACACCGGACCGCTCGAAAAATACAAAAATCCGCGCGGTGGTAACTTCCAAGCAGGGCTTTATCCGGTATCGGCAAATGTTCCGCTCGGCGCGCAAACGGGCGCAACACCCGACGGCAGAGCGGCTTACACACCCATTGCCGACGGCGTAGGCCCCGCCGCAGGCCGAGATATTAAGGGTCCGACAGCGTCGGCAAACTCGGTAGCCAAGCTTGATCACCTTATTGCATCAAACGGTACTCTGTTTAATATGAAATTCCACCCGAGCGCACTGGCAGGTCAGAGCGGCCTTGAAAATTTCGTGGCGCTTGTACGAGGATTTTTTGATCAAAAGGGAATGCACATGCAGTTTAATGTGGTAAGCCGCGAAACATTGCGTGATGCTCAAAAGCACCCCGAAAAATACAAATCGCTTGTCGTTCGTGTTGCCGGTTACAGCGCTTTGTTTACAACCCTTTCGCGTTCGCTTCAAGACGACATAATCAACCGCACCGAGCAGGGAGGTTTTTAGCTTTGAATGAAACAGACCTTTCCGTAAGGGGAAGAATTTTTGATATTCAACGCTTTTCCACCCACGACGGCCCCGGTATTCGCACAATAGTTTTTTTAAAGGGCTGCGCGCTTCGCTGTCGCTGGTGCTGTAATCCCGAATCGCAGTCTTATGAAATCCAGACAATGCTTCAAAACGGCAAGCCAAAAACCATTGGGCGTGATGTGACGGTAGATGAGGTTTTGCAGGAGGTTTTGCAGGACAGACCCTACTACAACCGTTCGGGCGGCGGAATTACCCTTTCGGGCGGCGAAAGTCTCTTACAGCCCGATTTTGCGGTGGCGCTGCTTAAAGCCTGCAAAGAAAACGGTATAAATACCGCCATTGAAACCACGGGTTTTGCGAGCGTTGATGTAATCAAAAGGTTTTTACCTTATCTTGATACCGTGCTTATGGATATAAAACATATAAATCCGATTAAGCACAAGGAATTTACAACTCAAAGTAATGAACGAATTCTTGAAAACGCAAAATTCATAGCAAGTCAAGCTTCAAAGCTTATAATTCGTGTTCCCGTCATACCGACCTTTAACGATACGGTCGATGAAATTTCGCAAATTGCCGAATTTGCGTCAAGTCTGCCAAATGTGGACGAAATTCATCTGTTGCCGTATCACAGCTTAGGCCGTGACAAATATGTGGGACTCGGCCGAGAATACGGTATGGGTGATTTGAAATCTCCTACCAATGAGCTTATGCAAGTGCTTACCCAAACTGCCGAAAAGTTCGGGCTTAAAGCACAAATAGGCGGTTGATGGCTTGCTTATTTTGTTAGCAAAGGAATGATAAAATGCAATTCGACGCAGATAAAACGCGCATAATACAAGAGCTTGTGCCGGGCAAGCAAATAACCTTGGCTCATATAATTGCCAACCCCGACGATATACTTTATCAAAAATTGGGGTTAGACCCTGCACAAGAGCATAAGGGCGCAATCGGAATACTAACCGTGTCGCCCAGCGAAACGGCGATTATTGCAGGCGATATTGCCATTAAAGCCTCGGGCGCCGAGCTTGGCTTTGTAGATCGTTTCAGCGGCACCGTTATTATTACCGGCACCGTTTCTGAGGTTGAGGCTTCGCTTACGGCAATCACCGAATATGTGCAAAACAAATTAGGCTTTACAGTATGCGAAGTGACTAAGACCTGATGAAAAAACTAATACTTATAGGGCGAAGCGGTGTGGGCAAAACAACGCTTGCTCAGGCGCTTAAAGGCGAAGAAACACACTATCAAAAAACACAGTCTGTAAGCTACGGCGAATTTTTAATTGACACACCGGGCGAATATGCCGAAAATCATGACCTCGGCGCCGCACTTTGCCTTTATTCTTACGAGGCGGATGTTGTGGCTTTGCTTATTGCGGCAGACGAACAGTATTCGCTGTTTCCGCCCAACATTACCTGTATGGTTAACCGCGAGGTTATAGGTATTGTTACAAAGTGTGACACGGCAGACCCCGTAAGGGCAGAAAATTGGTTGCGGCTTTCGGGCTGTAAAACGGTGTTTAAGGTGGATTCCAAAACACGAAAAGGCATAAAACAGGTGCTTGAACATCTCGAAAACCACAAAAAACAAGAAAAATAACAGAAAAAACCAAAAAAATAACCTTTTTTATGTTGACTTTACTGCATTTATGTGGTATTATCATAACAGATAAAAGCGAAATTTAAAGTTTAAGGAGAAATAACTATGGTAAACGAGTACGAAATCAAAAAACAGATATGCGAAATCGGTAAGCGTATTTACAATCAGGGAATGGTTGCCGCAAATGACGGTAACATTTCGGTAAAGCTTAACGATAACGAATTTCTTTGCACACCTACAGGCGTAAGCAAGGGCTTTATGACCCCCGAATACATCTGTAAGGTTGACCGCAACGGCAAGGTGATTCAGGCAAACAAAGGCTTTAAGCCTTCGTCCGAAATCAAAATGCACATGCGTGTTTACAAGGAGCGTCCCGATGTTAACGCTGTTGTTCACGCTCATCCTGTCTACGCTACAGGCTTTGCCATTGCAGGCATTCCGCTTACTCAGCCCATTATGCCTGAGGCGGTAATCGCGCTCGGTTGCGTACCGATTGCCGAATACGGCACACCTTCTACCGAAGAAATCCCCGACGCAGTTTCAAAATATCTGCAATCGTTTGACGCAGTTCTTCTTGAAAATCACGGCGCTCTTACATTCTCGGATTCACTTCTTGCCGCTTACCACAAAATGGAATCTGTAGAGTTTTATGCTAAGCTTCTTTACATTTCTAAGCAGCTCGGCGGTCCGAAAGAACTTTCCGACTCTCAGGTACAGCGCCTTTATGAAATTCGCCGTCAGTTCGGTCTTAAGGGTAAGCATCCCGCAGATCTTTGCCCCAACGCTAAAGACGGCAAGCCCAGCTGTCACGGCTGTGGCAACAGCTGCACCTGCGGCAAAGAAAACACCGATTTGGTTTCGGAGATTACAAAACGCGTAATCGAACAGCTCGGTAAATGATTATGAACGAACAGGCTTTACAATCTGTCGCTGACAAGGTTGTAAAACAGATAAGGGCCTCGCAGAATGTTACCCTTGACACAGCGCTTTTGCTTGCCGAAAAGATAAAACAAAAGGCAGTAGATATGGGCGTGCGTGCTGTTGTGGCTGTTTCCGACAACGCGGGGCATCCCGTTTTGGCGGAATGTATGGACGATTCCTATATAGCAAGCTATGATATAGCAGTCAATAAGGCGTTTACGGCAGTATCGCTTAAAATGTCAACCGCTTCGCTCAAACCCATGGCACAACCGGGCGGCTCGCTTTACGGAATACAGTTTACAAATCAGGGTAAAATTGTAATTTTCGGAGGCGGCGAGCCATTAAAAAACTCGACAGGTAAAATAATAGGCGGTTTGGGAGTAAGCGGAGGCAGTGAAGAGCAGGATACGGCTTTGGCCGCCTACGGTAAAGAAATTTTTGAGAAAGGAAAGTATCTGTAATGGATATAAATTCTTCCAACATAGAGCAGATTGTACGGCAGGTGCTTGAAGGCATGAACGGCAAACCGTCGTCGGCACCCGCAGCTTCGGGCGCAATTCCTTCTACGGCACATGTTGCAATGCTTACAGGACTTGAAAAATTTGAGATTAAAGAATATCCTATGCCGACGGTAGGCGACAATGATATTCTTGTAAAGGTTGAGGGCTGCGGCGTTTGCGGTACAGACGCTCACGAATTTAAACGCGACCCGTTCGGTCTTATCCCCGTAGCACTCGGTCACGAGGGCACAGGCGAAATCGTTAAAATGGGTAAAAATGTAAAGGTCGATTCGGCAGGTAAGCCGCTTAACATAGGCGACAAGGTTGTTACCTGTATGATTTTCAAAGATAATCCCGATATTACAATGTTTGACCTTAACAAACAAAATGTGGGCGGCGCCGATGTTTACGGTCTGCTCCCAGATGATGATATTCATCTGAACGGTTGGTTCAGTGACTACATATTGGTTCGCGGCGGCTCTACAATCTTCAATGTAAGTGACCTTGACCTTGATTCAAGAATACTTATTGAGCCGTGTGCGGTGCTTGTTCACGCTGTTGAACGCGCAAAAACAACGGGAATACTTCGTTTTAACAGCCGCGTTGTAGTTCAGGGCTGCGGACCTATCGGTCTTATATGCATTGCTGTTCTTCGCACAATGGGTATTGAAAACATTGTTGCCGTTGACGGCGAGGATAAGCGTCTTGAGTTTGCAAAGCTTATGGGTGCAAACGCTGTGGTAAACTTTAAAAACCACAAAGGTATCGAAGCTCTTACAGACGGTGTTAAAGACGCGTTTGGCGGTTATCTTGCAGACTTTGCATTCCAATGCACCGGATCACCCGTGGCACATAGCAACATCTACAAGTTTATTCGCAACGGCGGAGGTCTTTGCGAGCTTGGCTTCTTTATTAACGGCGGCGACGCTCAGATAAATCCGCATTTTGATATATGCTCTAAAGAAATTACAACAGTAGGTTCTTGGGTATATACACTGCGTGATTACGCAACAACATTTGATTTCTTAAAGCGCGCTAAGGGAATAGGGCTTCCTATTGAAAAGCTTATCACCCATAAATATCCCCTTGAACAAATTAACGAGGCGCTTGTTACCAACCTGAAAATGGAAGGGCTTAAAATTGCTATCGTTAACAAGTAGACAGGAGAGAATTAAATGGGTAAGGCAACTGGAATTCTTGAGGTTTTTGGCTTAGTAGCGGCTTTTGTAGCATGCGACGCAGGGTGCAAGGCGGCAGATGTTACGGTTGAAAATTTTGACAAAAACAAGCCGGCCAATGCCGACGAATTAGAGGTTCCGCTTATTGTGACAATTAAATTCAGAGGTTCGGTAGATGCGGTCGAAGCGGCTATGAGCGCCGCAAAGCTTGCCGCCGAAAATGTGACGGGTGTTGTAGCAAGTCATATTATTCCGAGAACCGAAGAGGATACGGAGCCTATGTTAAAGCTGAACGCTTTCGATAAAAACTAAAACAATTTTTGGAGGATAAAGTTATGAAAGAAGCACTTGGTATGGTAGAAACCCGCGGTCTTACAGCAGCTATTGAAGCGGCTGATGCAATGGTAAAGGCTGCAGAGGTAACTCTTATCGGCACCGAAAAAATCGGTTCAGGTCTTGTATCTGTAATGGTACGCGGCGATGTTGGTGCAGTAAAGGCTGCTGTTGAAGCAGGCTCTGCAAACGCATCACGCCTTGGCGAGCTTGTAGCAGTTCATGTAATTCCGAGACCGCATGCTGACGTAGAAAAAATACTTCCTAAATTTTAATCGTTTAAGGGGCAACCGTTTATGAAGTCTATAGGACTTATAGAGGTTACAGGAGTGACGGCGGCAATAGATTGCCTTGATATAATGTGTAAATCGGCCGATGTTGAATTTGTAACCTGGGAGCGAAAGCTCGGTGGCAGACTTGTAACCGTTGTGGTGCAGGGTCAGGTGTCTGCGGTAAGCGCCGCGGTCGAAAACGCGATGGCAAATGCCATTAAAAAACCTGTGTCACACGCCGTTATAGCAAGTCCTCACGAAGAGGTGCAAAGATTGCTTAAGCTCAGCGCATCTCGTATGAAGAAAGCAGGTACTAAATAATGAGTACAACTAAAAAAACAACCGACAGCACAAGCAAATCGACTGCTAAAAAAACAACTACCGCAAAAACTGCGGCGGCTTCGGCACCGACAGAAAAAAAGGTAGAGGCAACACCAGAGGTAAAGGAGGTTAAAAAAATGGCACTTGAAGCATTAGGCATGGTAGAAACCCGCGGTCTTGTTGCAGCAATTGAGGCAGCAGACGCAATGGTAAAGGCTGCAAATGTTGAGCTTATCGGCACAGAGAAAATCGGTTCAGGTCTTGTATCTGTAATGGTACGCGGCGATGTAGGAGCCGTAAAGGCTGCCGTTGAAGCAGGTTCTTCATCTGCTGCAGGGCTGGGCGAGGTTATAGCAACACATGTAATCCCCAGACCTCACGGTGATGTGGAGAAAATTCTTCCGTCACTAAAATAATTTTGCTTTAAATTTATTTTAAATAATTTAAAAATTCTTTTAGGAGGAAAAACAAATGGCACTTGAAGCATTAGGCATGGTAGAAA
>CAJMBP010000023.1 GCA_905211675.1 uncultured Oscillospiraceae bacterium | reverse complement strand
TGCAAGGCCCTCCTGCAACAATAATCGGCCAGCTGTCGTCACGGTCGGCGGCTTTAAGCGGAATTCCGCCGAGATCGAGCATTAAAAGTATGTTTGTATAAGACAGCTCGTATTGCAGTGTAAAGCCGACAAAATCAAAGTCGCGTATGCTGTCGCGGCTTTCAAGCGCGTAAAGCGGAATATCGTTTTCACGCATAACCTTTTCAAAGTCTGTCCACGGGGCAAAAACGCGTTCGCACCAAATGTCTTCACGCTCGTTGAAGAGCGAATAAAGAATCTTCATTCCCAAATGGCTCATACCTATTTCGTATGTATCGGGAAAACAAAAGGCAAAGCGAACGGTGTCCGCCGACTTGTCCTTTACAACCTGATTAACCTCTCCGCCAGAGTATCTGCCCGGCTTTTGCACCGTTAAAAGCAGTTGTTCCAATCTTTTTTCGTTCATAATGTCACCAAATTTCTTTTGTTAAATAGATGATACAATAATTCGCCGCCGCTTGCAATCATTTTGTTGAAAAATTAAGTAAAAATATCTTTTATTTTGCTCTGTGTTGTGATATAATGCATTATGTATAAATATCTGTAAAAGGGGGCGTATGCCGTGAAATTAAAAAAGATTGCAATGTTTATGCTGTCGCTGTGCATTTGCTGTTTGTGTTGCGGCTGCGCCTATGTCAATAACCCCGACCAGCTGCTGTCGCCGCCCGAGCTTACGGGCGATATGTACCCCATAGCCCAGGCGCTTAAAGAGAGCGCGGGTAGTGAATATAAGCTTGAATACCCAACCGCGGGTGTTCACCGTTCTGCCGTTGTGCTTGAAGACATTAACGCCGATGCCGTGTTTGAAGCCTTTGCTTTTTACAGCACCAACGACGACGAAATGATAAATATGCACATAAACGCTATTTGTCAAAGAGATGGCAAATGGGTTTCGGTTGCAAATCAAACTATTGTTGCAACAGGTGTTGAAACGGTAGAGTTTTGCGACCTTGACGGCGACGGTACCGAAGAAATTTTAGTCGGCTGGGAGGTTAACGGAAACAGCGAAAAACAGTTAAGTGTTTTTGCCTTTGCGGGCGACAGCCTTGTTCAAAAAATGCTTCAGCCCTATACGGGCTTTTTGTGCTGTGACCTTGACGGCAACGGTGTCAACGAAATTTTTGTTCACCTGCTTAACACGGCCGAAAGAACAAACAAGGCAACAATTTACAGCTATACCGGCGACGGTATGGCGCAAACCGCCGGTTGCGGGCTTGACCAAAATGTAAAAACGGCGGCGGCACCTACCCTCTCGGTGTTGTTATCGGGGCAAAAGGCAGTTTACATTGATGAAATAAAGGGTGTAGGCGCTGTTACCGAGGTGCTGTTCATGTCACGCGGCGAGCTTATAAACCCACTGCTCGACAAGGAAACATCAAACGAAAACACACTGACACTGCGCGCCGCAAATCTGTCGATGGCCGACATTAACGGTGACGGAATACTTGAAATTCCTGTTGCGTCCGACCTGCCTAACGCGGCGGGCGGCGATGAAAAGCTTTATTATACAAATTGGTGTTCGTTCAACGGTGAAAAGCTTTCTGTAAAGTCGGTTACGGTTGTAAATACGGTTGACGGGTACTATTTGAACATTCCAAATAATTTAGTGGGTTCGATAGCGGTTTTAAAAGATATTGAAAATCACAGGCGCAGTTTTTATTTGTACGACTCGTCGAGCGGCGCCGTGGGCGAAATGCTTATGAGCGTAACGGCAACAGAGGCCGAGGATTGGAAAAAGGGTGAAACGGGCGGCAAAAACCTTACCGAAATTTACCGAAACGAAAGCACCGTTTTTGCGGCGTCCATAACTGACGCCGCACAGGCGGCAGGTATTACGGCAGACACGGTTAAAACCATGTTCGCTATGATAGGGGAGCAGAAATGAAAAGAATACTTATAGTCGAAGACGAAGCCGCAATAAGAGAGTTTGAGGCAATAAATTTAAAGCGCGTAGGCTATGAAACGGTCGAGGCAGGAAGCGGCGAAGAGGCGCTTGACATATTCGACAGCGATTCAAAGGGCTTTGATATTGCACTGCTTGATGTAATGATGCCGGGAATGGACGGCTTTACGCTTTGCAAGGAGCTTCGAAGCCGTTCGGGTTCAATCGGCATAATAATGCTCACCGCAAAATCTCAGGAGATGGACAAAATAAGCGGTCTTATGATAGGCGCCGACGATTATGTAACAAAGCCCTTCAGCCCTACCGAGCTTTTGGCGCGCGTTGATTCGCTTTACCGAAGAGTGAGCGCCTCAAATGTAAGTGCCAAGCCCACAAGCGAGTTGCTTTCGGGTGAATTTGTGCTTGACCTGCGCCGCCGTTCGCTTTCAAAGGGCGGCAGAGAAATCGAGCTTACACAGGTTGAATTTCAAATAATGGAATACTTTTTTCAAAATCCCGACACGCCGATAAGCCGCCGAGACATACTTGTAAAGGTGTGGGGCGAAAGCTATTGCGGCGAAGAAAAGATTGTAGATGTTAATATACGCAGACTGCGTATGAAAATAGAGACAGACCCGTCCGACCCAAAGCACATTATAACCGTGTGGGGCAAGGGCTATCAGTGGGAAAGCCGATAGCGGCAGTTTGATTTTTAAATTTTAAAAAGAAAGGCAGGTGCACGCTGTGAAGCTTAAAATCAATTTTAAAAGCATAACGATGCGTTGGCTTTTAAATGTGTATTTAATTATTGTTGCGGCGGTTTCCGCAATAGCCGTAATTGTTACGGCAATGTTTGTATCGCTTATATTTAACAGCGTGCAGACTCAGGCGGCAGATTATGCGAAATATTTTGACAGCCTTTCTTCGGCAAGCCGCGAAAATTTTTATGACCTTTCCATAGAAGCCTCCGAAAGCTTTGAGCATAAAGACAAGATAGAGGTTCAGGTTATAAGCTCGGGCGGCAATATATTGGTTTCGACCACCGGCTTTCAGCCTACCGACAGCGTCGCGGCAGAATATGAGCGCGCGGTTATATCGTCGTCGGGCAAAACGGTGACACGGCTTAAAAATTCGGGCGGCGAAAAGATTATGGCGGGCATTCAGGTAATACGCGCAAATGACGGATCTGTTTTGGGCGCCTACCGCTGGATAACCTCATTAAAAGCCGCCTACCGAAAAATCAATCTTACGGTAGCCGTAATGGTACTTTTATATGTTTCGGTGCTTGGGCTTTGCGCCGTATCGGGAATCTTCTTTATAAAATCAATCGTGGCGCATCTGCGTGAAATGGGCAACACAGCGCGCAAGATTGCTGGCGGCGATTTCGAAGCGAGGCTTCAGATTAAAGAAAACGATGAAATAGGCGAGCTTTCCGAAACCATTAACTATATGGCAAGCGAACTGCAAAACGCCGAAACCATGAAAAACGATTTTATATCCTCGGTATCGCACGAGCTTCGCACCCCGCTTACCGCTATACGCGGCTGGGGTGAAACCGCAAAAATGTCGATAGGCACCGATCAGGAGCTTGTTGAACGGGGGCTGGATGTAGTTTTAAGCGAAGCCGACAGACTTTCGGGGCTAGTTGAAGATTTGCTCGACTTTTCGCGTATGCAATCGGGCAGAATGATAGTCAATAATGTTATTCCGATAGATGTGTCACAGCTTTTGAGCACAGTGTCCGATATGTATGTTGAGCTTGCGGTAAAGCAGGGCATTGAGCTGTCTTACACACCGCCGGCGCAGGGCGCCGTTGTAATGGGCGACCCAGACAGACTCAAGCAGGTTTTTATAAATGTTATCGATAACGCCGTAAAATACACCGAAAAGGGCGGGCTTGTTCTTGTGGCGCAAGGCACCGAGGAGGGTTGCGTGCGCATTGTGGTAAAAGATACGGGCGTGGGTATTCCCGCTGAAGATATCGACCGTGTAAAAGAAAAGTTTTTTAAATCAAATAAAACCGTTCGCGGAAGCGGCATAGGTCTTGCCGTAGCTGATGAGATTATAAAGCAGCATCAGGGCTTGCTGTTTATAGAGTCTACCGAAGGAGTGGGAACCACCGTTACAATAGTTCTTCCGCTTTATGAGCCGCCCGAAGAGGA
Source organism: uncultured Oscillospiraceae bacterium (assembly GCA_905211675.1). GTDB lineage: Bacteria > Bacillota > Clostridia > Oscillospirales > Acutalibacteraceae > UBA737. Next base: position 17,587 of record CAJMBP010000023.1, on the reverse strand, counting down.
GCCGCAAAATACCGCGGAGGAGATTATCGAGCCGCTTGAAAGCGAACAACAAATTCTGCCGCTTGAAGAGAACGGCGGATTAGAAGAACAACATTCATCTGAAACAGGGGAAGTTTAAATTGGCAAAATATACATCAATAGGCGGTCAGGCGCTGATTGAGGGAATTATGATGAAAAACCCTCAAAAAAAGACGGCACTTGCCGTGCGAAAGCCCGACAAAACAATCGATATAAGCTTTATAAACGAAAAAAGCGTTAAAGAAAAGTATAAGATTTTAAGCCTGCCTGTAATAAGAGGCGTAGTGTCGTATATAGAGGCTATGGTGCAGGGCTATTCGGCAATGATGAAATCGGCAGAAATATCCGGCTTTGCCGATATTGAAGAGGACGAAAAACCGAAGAGCGCGAAAAAAGAATCGGCATTTACCGCCGCCGTTATGACAATAGGCACGGTGCTCGGAGTGGCGTTGGCGTTGGTTCTGTTTTTGGGAATACCGCGCTATGCCGTGGCGGGTCTTGAATGGCTAAAAGGCTCGGAATTTTCAAAGCTTGCAAGGTCAGGCATAGAACAGCTAATAAAGCTTGCCGTAATAGTGGCATATATGTGGATTGTGTCATTTGTGCCCGATATTAAGCGGGTGTTTGCCTATCACGGTGCCGAGCATAAAACCATTTTCTGTTATGAAGCGGGTCTGCCGCTTACGGTAGAAAATGTAAGGCGGCAAAAGCGTTTTCACCCTCGTTGCGGAACATCGTTTCTAATTTTGATGATACTTGTAAGCATGCTCGTATCAACCCTTGTGCAAATGATTTTTCCGTCGATATATGATATTGCGTGGTTTTGGATTATAGTGAAAATCTTAATGCTGCCCATAATATGCGGGCTCGGTTACGAGGTGCTGAAAATTTGTGGTAAATACGACAATGTTTTAACCAAAATAATTTCGGCTCCGGGTATGTGGTTACAGCATATCACCACCAAGGAACCCGAGGACGATATGATAGAAATTGCAATCGCGGCACTTAAAGCCTGCGATGAAATTACCGACAGTGACGGCGGAGAAGTGTCAGATGAGCAAAACAATATTTGAAGCATATAACGACTGCAAAAGACAGTTAGAGGCGGCGGGTATAGAAGATTATGTTTTTGAGTCTAAACAGATAATTAAGCATATAACGGGCTATACAAACGCACAAATACTTACCAAATACACACAGCCTTTAACCGAATTTCAGCAAAACAATCTGACCGCAATAATAAAACAAAGGCTTATCCGCTATCCGTTGCAGTACATATTCGGCAAATGGAGCTTTTACGGCCGTGAGTTTTTTGTGGGCCCCGGGGTGTTAATTCCGCGAAGCGACACCGAAACGCTGATAGATGTTTGCTTGGAATTTTTAAAGCAAAAAAAAGGTGCCGAGGTGCTTGATTTGTGCGCCGGCTCGGGCTGTATAGGCATTACGCTTAAATGCGAATGTCAAGACGCCGAGGTTACATTGGTTGAAAAGTTTGACGAGGCATTTGGTTACACCGTAAAAAATGCCGAGCATAATAATGCTGACGTGAAAATATTGAAGGGCGACGTTTTAAAAACCGAGGGCGCCGACGGGCTTTATGACCTGATTGTCAGCAATCCGCCTTATATTGATGAGGGCGGTATGAAAGACCTTCAACCCGAGGTTACCTTTGAGCCTGCCTCGGCACTGTCAGGCGGTGCTGACGGACTTTTGTTTTATAAACATATAGCGGCAGAATATAAGGCCTATCTTAAAAAAGGCGGAGCTATGGCTTTTGAAGTAGGCATAAATCAGGCGGAAGCGGTTGCCGATATTATGAAACAGCAGGGCTTTGAAAACATAACAAAGTGCGCCGACCTAAACGGAATCGACAGGGTAGTTTTCGGGACACTGAATAGTTTATAATATAACCAAATCAAGATTTGGAGGAAACAACAATGGCTAAAGAAAAAGCAACAAAAACGGTAGGAACCGACAAGTCTGCCGAAGGCAGAGAAAAGGCGTTGCAAACCGCAATGGCTCAGATTGAAAAGCAGTACGGCAAGGGTGCCGTTATGTTACTGGGCGAAAACGCCGCTATGAATGTAGAGCATATAAAAACAGGCTCTATGGCACTTGATATGGCGCTGGGTATAGGCGGCATTCCGCGCGGCAGAATAGTAGAAATTTACGGTCCCGAGTCTTCGGGCAAAACTACCCTTGCGCTCCACTGCGTTGCCGAAGCACAAAAGGCGGGGGGAACGGCGGCATTTATCGATGTTGAGCATGCGCTCGACCCAACATACGCCGCAAATTTAGGTGTTGATATTGACAGTCTTTTGGTGTCACAGCCCGACAGCGGCGAGCAGGCGCTTGAAATTGCCGAAGCGCTTGTGCGTTCGGGTGCAATAGACATCATAGTAGTCGATTCGGTAGCGGCGCTTACAACACGCGCCGAAATTGAGGGCGAAATGGGCGACAGCCATGTGGGTCAGCTCGCACGCCTTATGTCACAGGCAATGCGCAAGCTTACGGGTGCGCTCTCAAAGTCAAATTGCAGCGCAATATTTATAAATCAGTTGCGCGAAAAAATCGGCGTTATGTACGGCAACCCCGAAACCACAACCGGCGGCCGTGCGCTTAAATTCTATGCAAGTGTGCGAATTGATGTCCGTAAAATAGACACCCTTAAAAACGGCAGCGAAATTATCGGCTCGCGCACACGCGCAAAGGTTGTAAAAAACAAGGTTGCGCCCCCATTCCGCGAAGCAGAGTTTGATGTTATTTACGGTAAGGGTATCTCGCGTATAGGCGAGCTTGTCGATATGGGCCTTGAGCTTGAGGTGTTAAAGCGTTCGGGCGCGTGGTTCTATTACGGTGATACACGCATAGGTCAGGGCAGAGACAATGTAAAGCAGCTGCTTGAAAAAAATCACGAGCTTGCCGACGAAATAGAAGAAAAAATCCGTGCACGCTATGCTGAAATCATGCAAAATAAGGGCAAAAGGCTTGAGCTTGCCGACGACGAGCCGGTTATTATGCCTATCGAAGCCGAGCCGGAGCCCGAAATTAAGCATAAAAAAGTAAACATAGATATTGCAGTTGACGACTGATGGAAATAACCGCAATAAAAAAAGACAAAAATCACACCGTAAGGCTTGATTTTCAAGACGGCAGTTCGGTAAAACTTGACGCCGATTATGCAAACGGGCTTTGCCTGCATGTCGGCGACAGCATTACCGCCGAAAAGCTTTCGGAATATTCGAAAGAGTCCGAATATGTTCGTGCCAAATCACGCGGAATGTGGTTTTTAGACCGAGCCGATCACAGCGAAAAATCACTTTATGAAAAAATCGTAAAGGGCGGCATAAGCCCTACGGCGGCGGCTCGTGCCGTGGCAAGATTTAAAGAATTAGGTCTGCTTGACGACCGCCGCTACGCTCAGCTTTTGGCAGAGCAGATGTCTGAAAACAATATATCAAAGCGGGAATCTTACGCTAAATTATTACAAAAGGGCATACCGAACAGTATTATTAAATCGGTTTTGGAAGAAACCGATTTTGACGAGGCGGCTCAAATAAAGGCGGTAATTGAAAAGAAATACCGAACAAAGCTGTCTGACCGAAACGATATACAAAAGGTCTATGCCGCGCTTATCCGCAAGGGCTTTTCGTATTCGGCGGTGCGCGAGCAATTAAAAAAATACATACAAGAAACAGAAAATTACGAGGAATACTGATGTATAAAATAAGTATGGTGTCGCTTGGTTGCCCTAAAAATCAGGTTGACGCCGAAATGATGCTTTATTCACTAAAACAGGCAGGCTTTGAAATCGGCGTACCTGAGGCGGAAGCCGACGCGATTATTGTAAATACCTGCGGCTTTATTGAAGACGCAAAAAGCGAAGCAATAGAAAACATATTGGAAGCGGCGCAGTACAAGCGCGACGGCAAATGTAAGGCTGTAATTGTAACAGGTTGTCTTGCCGAGCGTTACCGCGACGATGTTACCGAGGAAATACCCGAGGCCGATGTTTGTGTGGGCATTGGCTCTAACGGCGACATAGCCCGTATTGTAAAAGAGGCTATTGAGTCGAAAGTTTCAAACAGCTACGGTAAAAAAGAAGCTTTAAACCTAAACGGCAAACGAATTTTAGGCGGCTTGCCGTTTACGGCGTATCTTAAAATCGGCGACGGCTGTGACAACTGCTGTACCTATTGTGCAATACCCAAAATTCGCGGAAGAATGCGCAGTCGCACAATCGAAAGCTGTGTGGCAGAAGCGAAAGAGTTGGCGGACGGGGGTGTTCGCGAGCTTATAGTCGTAGCGCAGGACACCACGGCATACGGCACCGACCTTTACGGTGAAAGCAAATTGTGCGAGTTGCTCCGAGAGCTTTGCAAAATCGACGGTTTAGAGTGGATACGCACGCTTTACACATACCCCGAAAGAATAGGCGACGAACTGCTGAGCCTTATAGCAAGCGAGCCTAAGCTTGTAAAATATCTTGACATTCCCATTCAGCATGTAAACGGTGAGATACTAAAACGCATGAACAGGCGCGGCGACCGCGAAACGCTCACCGCTTTAATTAAAAAAATCAGAGCCGTCGTTCCTGATATTACGCTTCGTACAACCCTTATTACAGGTTTTCCGGGTGAGACCGAGGAGCAGTACGAGCAACTGCACAGTTTTGTAAAAGAAATTGAGTTTGACCGACTTGGGTGCTTTACATATTCTGCCGAAGAGGGTACAATAGCGGCAGAGTATGACGGTCAGATAGACGAGCAGACAAAGCAAGACCGAGCCGAGCATATAATGGAAACTCAGCTTGATATAGCCGCCGCTAAAAATGTCAAAAAAATCGGCACCGTTCAGCGTGTGCTTATTGAAGGCTGGGACGATTATATTAAGTGTTATTACGGAAGAAGTGCCGCCGACGCGCCCGAAATTGACGGCAAGGTTTTCTTTATGGCAAAGAGACAGCTTGTAATCGGCGATTTTGTCGATGTTCAAATAAATGACACCATAGAATACGACTTGTTAGGAGAACAGATATGAACACACCCAACAAACTAACCCTTGCGCGCATTATAGCAACACCTGTATTTATGGCAACAATGATTATTGATTTTCCGTTTCATTATTTAGTGTCGCTGGTTCTTTTTGCGGCGGCTTCACTTACCGATATGATTGACGGAAAAATGGCAAGAAAATACAATCTTGTTACCGACTTCGGCAAGTTTTTAGACCCCCTTGCCGACAAAATGCTTACAACCGCCGCATATTTGGGATTTTTATTTATTTTTGCTTCAAACGGTTTATACGCCCGTCAAATGACGGCAATAGTATTTATTGTTCTGTTCCGAGAATTCACGGTGTCGTCACTGCGTCTTGTAACCGCAAAATCGGGGCTTGTTGTTGCGGCTAATATTTGGGGCAAGCTTAAAACCGTTTCACAAATGGTAGGGCTTGTTACGGCGTTGTTTTTATACAGCTTGGTATCCGATTTCGGCTTAACACTGCAACCGTTTTGCGATATAATAATAATGGTATTGTTCTGGATTTCGGCAGTTCTTTGCGTGATTTCCGGACTGATATACCTTAACGAATGTAAAGGATATATAAATCCGTCAAAATAAGCTTATCCGGAGTTGATACCATGTTTGATTTGTTAAAAGAAGATATACAGGCTATAAAAGACCGAGACCCTGCGGCAAAATCTTCGTTAGAGATTTTTCTGCTGTATCCCGGTCTTAAAGCCATCAGAATGTACCGCCGCGCGCACAAGCATTATCTAAAGGGGCACAGCTTCAGAGCCCGTTATATATCGCAAAAAGCGGCGCGTAAAACGGGTATAGAAATTCACCCCGGCGCCACAATAGGTCGCAGGCTTGTTATTGACCACGGCACCGGTATAGTTATCGGCGAAACCACCGAAATAGGCGACGATGTGCTTATATATCAGGGCGTAACGCTCGGAGGCACGGGCAAGGATGTGGGCAAACGCCACCCGACCATAGGCAACGGCGTTATGATAAGCGCGGGCTCAAAGGTGTTAGGCCCCATCACCATAGGCGACAATTCGCGGATTGCGGCAGGCGCCGTTGTGCTTAAGGATGTTCCGCCCGACTCAACCGTGGTGGGCGTGCCGGCACATGTTGTTCGCCAAAACGGCAAAAAGGTTGATGTTAAACCTCTCGACCAGATTCATATACCCGACCCCGTTCAGCAAGAGATTGATAATATAAACCGAAAACTCAAAAAATTAGAGGAGCAAATAAAGGAGTAACCCCATGAAAATTTTTAACACTCTTACACGAAGCAAGGATGAACTTGTGCCTATTACCGAAGGCGAAGTAAAAATTTATGCTTGCGGTCCTACCGTTTATAACTATATTCACATAGGCAACGCACGTCCGCTTTGTGTGTTTGATGTATTGCGCCGCTACCTTGAATGGCGCGGCTACAAGGTAACCTTTGTTCAAAACTTTACCGACATTGACGATAAACTCATAAAAAAAGCAAACGAAGAGGGCATCACCGTGCCCGAGGTTGCAGAGCGTTTTATCAAAGAATTTTGGGTGGATGCAAAGGGGCTTAATGTGCGTGAGGCTACCGTTCACCCAAGAGCCACCGAAAATATTGATGAAATTCAAAGAATTATCGGCGAGCTTATAGAAAAGGGCTACGCCTACACCGCAGGCGGCGATGTATATTTTCGCTCTAAAAAATTTGAAGAATACGGCAAGCTTTCGCACCAGCCGCTCGAAGATTTAGAGGCCGGCGCACGAATTGCTACCGACGATATAAAAGAAGACCCGATGGACTTCTGCCTCTGGAAAGGTGCAAAGCCGGGCGAGCCGTTTTGGGCTTCGCCTTGGGGCGACGGCAGACCGGGCTGGCACATTGAATGCTCGGCAATGGCAGAAAAATATCTCGGCAAAACAATTGATATTCACTGCGGAGGTCTTGACCTTATATTCCCACACCACGAAAACGAGATTGCACAAAGCGAGTGCGCAAACGGCTGTGATTTTGCCCATTATTGGATGCACAACGGCTTTATAAATGTTGACAATCACAAAATGTCAAAGTCTTTGGGCAACTTCTTCACCGTTCGCGATGTTGCCGAAAAATACGGATACGAGCCCATACGCTATCTTATGATTTCGTCACAGTACCGCGGACCTATCAACTATTCGGTTGACATTATCGAGCAGGGCAAAAATGCGCTTGAACGCCTTTACACCTGCCGAAACAATATTGACTTTGCACTGCAAAGCGCCGCAGACGGCGGCGAGGTTCCCGCCTTTATTGAACAAAGAAAACAGGAATTTATTACCGCTATGGACGACGACCTTAACACAGCCGACGCTTTGGCGGCGGTGTTTACGCTTGTTCGTGACATAAACACGGTTATTGCAAACGGCGCGGGCAAGGACACGCTTAACGCCTGCGCGGCGGCTTTTGATGAGCTTACAGGTGTTTTGGGTTTGGTTTACAACCGCAAAACCGAGGCGCTTGACAGCGAAATAGAAGAGCTTATTGCAAAGCGTACCGAGGCGCGCAAGGCGCGTGACTTTAAAACCGCCGACCAAATACGCGACAGGCTTAAAGAAATGGGTATTATTCTTGAAGATACCCCACAGGGCGTAAAATGGACCAGAGCATAAAGTGCGAACCCATAGGAAACGGCAAATTCGTTTTTGTGTCACCGCACCATACCTTTGGCACGGACGCGGTTTTGCTGTCGAATTTTGCCAAGGCAAAACGCGGGGACAGACTTGTCGATTTGGGAACAGGCTGCGGAATAATAGCATTTTTAATGCTGCGTGACGGTATGTGCCGCACGGCGTACGGTGTTGATATATCGCCTGAGGCGATTGAGCTTGCAAAAAAGACAAAGTGTGATTACAAATTTGAAAATTTCACACCCGTCTTATCTGATTTGAAAGACTTAAAGGGAAAAGTGCCATTTGGATGTCACACGATTGTTACCTGCAATCCGCCTTATAAGGCACCGGGTGCGGGCATTAAAAATCCCGACGGGGTAAAAAGCGTTGCCCGACACGAAGTGGAATGTACCCTTGAAGAAATTATTGCCGTAGGTGCAAAACTTTTGCAAACGGGCGGCAGACTTTGCATGTGTCAACGCCCCGAGCGGCTTGCCGAGCTGATGGCGCTTATGCGTGAGTATAATGTAGAGCCGAAAAGATTTCGGCTTGTGTGTCAAAGGGCGGGTGAGCAACCTTGGCTTGTATTAGTTGAGGGCAAACGCTCTGCTAATACGGGGCTTGTTATAGAACCGCCGCTTTATGTTGAGGGTGAGAACGGCGAACTGTCGCCTGAAATGGTACAAATTTACGGAAGCTATAAGGAAGAGTATTTATAATGACGGGAAAACTGTATATAGTGGGCACTCCGATAGGCAATCTTGAAGATTTTTCGCCGCGCGGCAGACGAATTCTCGAACAGGTCGATTTTATAGCCGCCGAGGACACGCGCGTTACGGTAAAGCTGCTAAATCACTTGGGGATTTCAAAGCCCATGGTTGCTTACTTTGAGCATAATAAAAAAGAACGCGGCGTTACGGTTATCGACCGCATAAAAAACGGCGAAAACTGTGCAATAGTTACCGACGCGGGAATGCCCGCAATATCCGATCCGGGTGAAGATTTAATTCGCGAGTGCCATGAAAACGGCATAGCGGTTGAGTCGGTGCCGGGTCCTACCGCATTTGCCACGGCGCTTGCACTTTCGGGAATGCCGAGCGGCAGATTTTGCTTTGAGGGGTTTTTGTCGGTCAACAAGCCGTCAAGAAAGCAACACCTTGAGGAGGTAAAAAACGAACGGCGTACAATGATTTTTTATGAAGCGCCGCACAAGCTTGTAAAAACCCTTTCGGATATGCTTGAGGTTTTCGGCGACCGAAATATTGCAATAGTCCGTGAAATCACCAAAATACACGAAACGGTTATGCGTACAAGCTTTAGTGAAGCGCTGGAGTTTTACAGCCAAAACGAACCGCGCGGCGAGTATGTGCTTATAATAGAGGGCGCAAAGGAGCAAAGCTGTGCCTATACCGCAGAGCAGGCGGCCCAAATAGCAAAAAATCTTATTGCCGAGGGTCACTCGACCTCGTCTGCGGCACGAGAAGCGGCAAGAATTACAGGTGTAAAAAAGAGCGATATATATAAACTGACGGTGTCATAAAGGTGCAGAAAGGAATTAAAAAATGAACGAAGAAAAAGATTCTTACGGGGTTGACTTTAACGATAAGTATGAGGAAATTATCGCGGCAATGAGAAAGAAGCAAGAGGAAGAATATGTAGATATTGTGTCGGACTCAAGCCTTAAAAAAGAAACCTCGGGCAGATATAAAAAGAAAGAGCGCAACGGCTTCAAGCTTTGGTGGAAAAAACTTACAAAGGGTAAAAAAGCCGCCTTTATAAGCGCCGCAAGCATAATTTTGGTTATCGCGCTTTTTCTTTCGTGGTTCTTTATTTACTTCAGATACAATTATAATTCAATAACGGCAAACCCCGAAAAGCTCGGATTTTCGGGCGTTAAAGACAAGCATGTAATAAATATTGCGCTTTTCGGTGTTGACTCGCGCGATAAAACCGTTTTCAAAGGCAATACCGACAGTATTATGATTTTAAGCCTTAACACCGAAACAAAAAAGGTAAAAATCATATCGGTAATGCGCGACACCCTTGTGCCTATGGAATATGAGGGCAAATCATACTACGGTAAAATAAATTCCGCCTATGTAAAAGGTCCCGAGCATGCGATAAAAACTTTAAATCAGGCGTTTGATTTAGACATTAGTGAATATGCCACGGTTAACTTTTTCGGTATGACCGACATAATTGACGCCGTAGGCGGAATTACAGCTACAATAACCAAAGACGAGCTCACTTGGAAAGGCTATGACCACCCGAATCTCAATAACTGTATGGATGAAATATGCGCAGAAATGGGTCTTAACGCAAAAGACTATTACATTAAGTCTGAGGGCGAGCAAACCTTAAACGGCGTTCAGGCTGTGGCTTACGCCCGTGTGCGCAACTGCACAAGCGTGTGGGGCACGCGTGATGACTTCGGCAGAACCGACCGTCAGCGCCATGTTATGCAGCAGCTTTTCAATAAGGCTGTAACCATGAAAAAAACACAGTATGTAAGCCTTGCAAAGGCGCTTATCCCATGCAGTGAAACATCACTTTCATATACCGATATTTTAGGTCTTGCCACAAACATACTTTTAAGCTCGCCTACCTTCGAGCAGTACCGTCTGCCGCCTGCTGAATACCAAAGCGACTTTTTAATGACCGGTCCTTCGGGCTACGGCTCAATAATTTATTATGACCTCAATTATGCCGCAAAGCTTGTTAATGCGATTATATATGACGATGTAACCATGGAACAGTACATTACCGAACACGGCATAGACCGAAACGATTGGTATAGAGGATCCACCTCGTCAAACAACCGCAAGCCGTCGGCAACAACATCGCAAAACAGTCCCTCTTCATCGGAAAATACAACGGTAAGTCAGGAAACCCCGTCCGAAAACACGAGCTCGGCAAGTTCGCAACAGTCGACGCCAAGCGAGACTTCAAGTGAACCCGAACAGTCTACGCCGAGCGAGTCGTCAAGCGAGCCGGAACAGTCAAAGCCGTCCGATTCTTCAAGCCGCGATGAATCCTCGACATCGTCAACCGAGTCGGAGGACGAGCCCCAAACGCCCGACGAACCCGACGATAACACCGACAACACAACTCGGTAAAAGGAGCAAATGCTGTGAACGAGAAAAGCACAAACTGCGAAAGCTGCGCAAACTATGTATATGACGCCGACGGCGACGAATACTTTTGCGACTGCAATCTTGATGAAGATGAGATGGCGCGTTTTTTAACCTCGCAAACCTTTAATTGCCCCTATTATGATTTTTATGACGAGTACAAAATAGTACAAAAACAAAACTGAAAGGCGAAGAAAATGCTTAAAATTTATGCGCTTGCGGCGGCGGTTATAACCTTGCTGCTCGATATTCCGTTTGACATTTTCAAACAACCGTATTCTTGGTGGCTGGTGCCTGTTATATTGGTAGCGTGCTTTGTTGCGCTTGTAATATTGAATGCTGCGTTTTTGGCTTTAAATATAGCGATTGTTAATTTGAATAAGCCCGCCAAAGACAGTAATTTCTTCCGCCTTGTTGTAAAAGTCTTTTTGCAAACGGCGTTTTCGCTGCTTAGAATAAAGGTTCATACAAGCGGGCTTGAAAAAATACCGCAGGACGAGCCGTTTTTGCTGGTGTGCAACCATATACACGACCTTGATCCTGCCGTAATTTACTATGCGGTGCCCGATTCGCGGCTTGCCTTCATTGCAAAAAAAGAGGTGCGCGACCTGTTTCCCTTTATATATAAGGCTATATACAAATTAAGCGGACTGCCCATAGACCGTGAAAATAACCGCGAAGCCGCAAAAACAATAATTAACGCGGCGCGGCTTATTAAAAATAAAACAAATTCGGTGGCGGTTTTTCCCGAAGGGTATGTAAGCAAAAGCGGCGAGTTGCTGCCTATACGCAACGGCTCTTTGAAAATCGCAACAAAATCACAGTGCAAAATAGTTGTCTGCACGCTTTGGGGCACAAGAGATATACCTAAAAATCTTTTGCGCCGAAAAACCGATATATATTTTGATGTTTTGTCGGTTATCGACACGGCAGAGAACAGCCAAACATCCGATTTGGGTGAGGAAATACACGGTCTGATGGCGAAAAACTTAAATAAAGTTAAGTCGGGTTTAAACAGAACACAAAACAACACATCAAAAGAAAGTGTGAAAAAACTTTGAAAAAATTTGCTTTTTCTTTGCCTGAAAAATCAGCAAAAAAGGATTTTATTTTTAATATGTACGGCAGTATGTTGATGTCGTTTGTTTCGGTGTTTTTATTGGTTGCCGTAAGTCAAATTTTGGGTGAAGATGCTGCGGGTATTTTTTCAATTGCGTACTCAACGGCACAAATGTTTTATACCATAGGAGCATACGAGGTTCGAAACATTCAGGTTACCGACGCAAAGGGTGAGTTTGAATTTGCGGATTGCCTTGCTTTCAGAATGATTACTACAGCGGTAATGGTTGTTGTTTCGGAATGCTTTGTAATATTTAAAGGCTTCGATGCCGTTAAAAGCAGTGTAATAATGCTGCTTTGCGTTTATATGGCTTTTGTGAGTCTGTCAGAGGTTTTTCAAGGCAACGCGCATAAAAACGGATATTTATACATTTCGGGGTTTTCGCTCGGAACATCGGTATTGCTGGCATCGGTTGCATTTATAATAACGCTTATTGTTACTAAAAATTTAATAATTTCAATAATACCCATGATTGCCGTTATGTTCGTCTGGATATTTGCGTTTGACCTTCCTTTTACGGCGAATTTTGATAAACCGATACCCGAATTTCGCTTTAATAAAATTAAAAGTTTATTTTTGCACACTACGCCGCTTATTATTTCGGTGTTTGCAAACCAGTATTCGCTTAACTGCCCGAAGTATGCGATTGACAAATGCCTTACCGATTTAGACCAATCGCATTACGGTTATCTTGTTATGCCGGCATTTTGCATAAATCTTTTAAGCATGTTTGTTTTCAGGCCGAATATATTATTGCTTTCCAAAAAATGGAATGCGCGCGATTATAAAGGCTTTAATAAAATCAGTGCATTGCTTTTCGGTTGGATAGCGATTGCAACACTGATTGTTTTGGCGGGCGGATATTTTTTCGGCATCCCTATTCTTAATGTTTTGTACGGCACCGATCTTACTTCGAAAAAAATATGGCTTTTGGTTTTGCTTGTAGGCGGCGGCTTCAGCGCCGCGGCAACACTCGGCAGCATGATAGTGGCTGTAACACGAAAACAGAACTATGCGCTTGCGGCATACCTTGCGGCAACCGTTGCTGCAGTTGTGTTGCCGAACATACTGGTTAAAAATTACGGCTTTGCGGGAGCGCCTGTTTCTTATCTTCTTATAAATATTGTTTTATTTATTGCTCTTTTTGTCGTTCTTTTTGTTACGGTTTTTTCCAAGTCCTTGCACAAAGGCAAAACGCAAACAGATAAAAGCAACAACGGTTAACGCTTAATGAGTGGAGAGATTTGATGACGAACAGCAAAAAATACAGTATAATAACAGCCGCAATTGCCTATATAACAGCCTTAATTATTGCCGTAGCGGTGTTTATTCCGCCAAATGTCGGAAATATTTATAAGGAAAGCGGCAGTGCAAAGTACGAATTAACGGTTAAAGACGTAAAAAAGGTCGTACATTGCACATTGGGTGATGATGGCTCCTATGCAATACTTGAGCCTGATCCGCAAATCATATTTGATTTAAAAGGCGGGCAAATTGAATGTGTTAAACTAAACCTTGCCGATAGCTGCGCAAATGATGTTCCCTTTGATATATTTATTTCGAGTGACGGTGAAAAGTTTTCGAGCAATACCGCCTTCAGCGGAACTGTATTTGCCGGTCAAACAGAAACAGTCATAGATGTGCCCAAGGGTGATTACAGCCTTTTGCGTGTCGATATAGATTCAATCGAGGCAAGGTTCGGAAATATAGAAATATATGACAGACAACCCGATTTAATTCCGTATAAGCCCGATTATCCGGCGTTGAATTATATATTGACCGTTATTATTCCCGTAATAATTGCGGTTCTTGTGTGGCTCGTACAGAAGAAAACAAGATTTGTCGAAATAGCCGTATCTTGCATAAAAAGAAATAAATTTAAAATATTGGAGGGTGTCGTATTTTCGACCGTTGCAATTCTTGCTGCAGTGCTCATTGAACTGATAATTTCCATTACTGCCGCAAAAGGCTTGTTTAATGTATATCGGTGTATATTTATTGCCGGCATTTTGGAATTGGCAGTTGTTTTTGCGTTGGAATATAAAAATTTAAGGCAAAAACCCGAAAAGGTTTTTTTGCCTGTTGTGCTTATTTTAGGGCTTGTTATGCTTTTTGCATCACCTATAAAGCACATTTGTTGGGATTTAGATTCCCATTATAAATGGGCGATACAAAATTCTTTTTTCGGTACGGCGTATGAAACCGTGGCGGACCGTGAATTAGAATATGCCGGAGCGCGAAGCCTGATTAATGAAGATATGACCTCGGAAAGCTATCGAGCCGATTTGCGGTATTTTGAGCAGTCCGATAAAATATTGGCAGGAAAAACCGATGTAGAATTTTCGCTTGCACACCTGCCTACGGGAATTGTAATTGCCGTTGCGCGCCTTTTAGGGCTGGGCTTTGCCGCAAAATACAATCTCGGGCGTTTGATGTATCTTTTAATATATTCGTTTGTATGTTATTTTGCAATAAAAAGAATCAAAAGCGGCAAGATGATAATTTCGGTTATATGCCTGTTTCCAACAAATCTTTTTTTGGCAACCAACTTTGCTTATGATTGGTGGGTAACGGCCTTTACGGTGTTAGGAACAGCGTATTTTGTAAATGAACTCCAACATCCGAACAAGCCCGTTTCGGTTAAAGACACCGTGATTATGGGCTTGGCTTTTGCATTGGGCGCAATACCGAAGCTCGTGTATATTGTGCTTATGGGGATGACCTTGTTTATGCGCAAAAATTGGCAGTCGAAAGCGGCGAAAAAAAGGTATTATTTTACGCTCGTTTCAATATTTGCCGTCGTGTTTGTTATGTTTGTAATTAAATCTTTAACAACAATAGGCGGCGAAGGCGACCTGCGCGGCGGCAATGTAAACCCGACAGAACAGCTTGCGGGAATAATAAGCGCTCCTGCCGAATATGCTAAGCTTTTATTTAAGTTTTTAACAGATTATCTGTCTGTAAAAAAAATGAGCAGTTATATTTCCGATTTTGCTTACCTTGGTAAAGGTGTGCTTTGGATTATACCCGCGTGCCTTATTGTAATTACGGCACTGACCGATACTGACCGTAGCTTGAATTTTAAGATACCGCTGTATATGAAAATACTGTCGGTGGTTTTGTTTGTAGGTATGGCGGCCTTAATTGCTTCGGCACTGTATATTGCGTTTACACCTGTGGGTTACGATACGGTTAACGGATGTCAACCGAGATATATAATACCTCTGCTCGCACCTATTCTATTGCTTGTGGGCGGAAAACGGTTTGATTTAATTAAAAACAAATCGCTCTACAACGGATTTGTTTTAGTCGCTTCATCGGTTACGGTGCTTGTACAGACATATACACATATAATTACTAAAATGATATAACGGAGAGAAAGCATGAAGGTTTTAATAATTATTCCTGCCTATAATGAGGGCGAAAACATTGAACGGGTTGTTACAACAATAAAGCAAAACTGTCCGCAGTATGACTATCTTGTTATAAACGACGGCTCGCGTGATAACACCGAGGAAATATGTATAAAAAAAGGATATCACTTTGTGAGCCATCCTATAAATTTAGGGCTTGCCGCCGCAGTGCAAACAGGTATGATTTATGCCTATAAAAACGGTTATGACGCCGCAATTCAGTTTGACGGCGACGGCCAGCATGACCCGAATTATATTAAAAAAATGGCAGACGAAACAGAAAAGGGCTCTAACATAGTAATAGGCTCTCGCTTTGTGGATGAAAAAAAGCCCAAGTCGCTTCGAATGCTGGGCAGCAACCTTATACAGTTTGCAATCAAAATCACAACCGGCAAGACTATTAAGGATCCAACCTCTGGTATGCGTATGTTCGACTCCGAAATGATTAAAAAATTAGCCTTTGCCGCCGACTTGGGCCCCGAACCCGATACGGTAGCGTTGCTTGTAAGAGCAGGAGCTTCCGTCAAAGAAATTCAGGTGGAAATGCACGACCGCACGGCAGGGGAAAGTTACCTAAATTTTGCAAACTCCGTAAATTATATGCTTAGAATGTTTGCGTCAATTCTTGTACTTCAATGGTTCAGAAAGGAGTAAGAGTATGAAGGGATTATTTATAATTTTAATAATAGCGTGTGTTGTTACTCTGTTCTTTGTTATAAGAAAAATTAAAAAGTCACAGTTCAAAATAGGCGACACTCTTTATTGGCTGTTGTTTTGCCTGCTTCTTTTGGCAATGGGCATATTCCCGAAAGCTGTATCTTGGGTTTCGGATATTATAGGCTTTGAGTCGCCGTCAAACTTTATTTTTGTGGCTATAATATTCTTGCTCATTGTTAAAATGTTTTTACTTGACGCAAGACTTGCCAAGGTTGAAGACAAGCTTTGCAAGCTTGCCCAAAAATACGCGATAGATAACGAAACAAAAGAAATAGAATAATACACAGACAACCCCTCTTTCGAGGGGTTGTCTGTGTATGGGGATGAATATGGTGGGCGCCTTTGACTGCAGTGCAGAACTGTCAAGGCGTATTTAAAACCGCGCGGATACCAAGGGGACAGAGGTATCCTTCGCAGATTTTAACAAATTTTAAGCTGACTGTATTCGCGGGATTCGGGCTGATTTTTAAAAATCCGCACCTTATATTCAATATATTTTTCGGTTTCGTGCTTTCGCGAGTTTGCCGTTATTCCGGCATTTTGCATAGTGCAAAGCAGTTTTGAAAGACTGTTTGAAAACAGCTTAATATCACCGATGGCGGCTTTGCGTATAGGCTTTGCGACCTCTTGTGCTTCTGCCTGACAACTGACAATTTCTTTCGGATTTAAAATATCGTCTATAAGCTCCTCTGTTTGAGAAAGATTTAAATCCTCGGCGATAATTTTGTCAAGCACATCTTCGCGCTGTTCGGGCATAAGCCGCAAAAGCGCGCGGGCGTGCCGTTCGGTAAGGGACGCCGCACAAATACGGCTTTGTATTTCGGGGGACAGCTTAAGCAGTCTCAGCTTGTTGCTTACGGTAGAGGCGGAAAGTCCCAGCCTTGCGGCAACCTCCGACTGTGAAAAACCGAAATCGGTAATCAGACGGTTTATACCAATGGCCTCTTCAAAAAAGCCGAGATTACTGCGCTGCATATTTTCCGTAAGACTGTAAAATGCCGAGGTGGCTTCATCTGTGCGGTGAATTACACACGGTACTCGGCGCAGTCCCGCCATACGCGCGGCACGCAGACGGCGCTCGCCTGCTATAAGTATGTATTTACCGTCGTCACCCTTTCGCACGGTAAGGGGCTGTATTATTCCGCTTACCGAAATCGAGTCGGCAAGAATTTGAAGCTCATACCCGTCAAAAACCTTTCGCGGCTGATTGGGGCACGGAATAATATCATCGGGTCGCAGCATAAGTATTTTTTTCTCTGTTATTGTGTGCATATCAGTTTGACGGAATTAAAAACAAGTTGTGTTTTCTACCGTCTGTTCACCTCCTTGCAAGCATATTATCGCTTGTAAATTTCGGTTTGTAAAGTAAAAGCGGTCGTGCAAAAACGACATAAAAAAATTAAAAGCGCCTTTTAAGAGCGTTGACATAAGAAAACAAGCAAGAATCCAGTAAAATCAACGCTTTTAAGGGCAGCGGGCAAACAGGTTAGCTCAAAAATTGAATAACCAAGCGACAAAAGGGATGTTACCGCA
>CAJMBP010000022.1 GCA_905211675.1 uncultured Oscillospiraceae bacterium | reverse complement strand
TACGGAAGTATGGTCTTTGATGACCGAGTAATGAAAGCCACTTTACCGGCTAAGATTTACAACTCACTAAAAAAGACTATTGACGAGGGCACCGAACTTGATATAAGCGTTGCCAATGCTGTTGCCACCGCCATGAAAGATTGGGCTGTATCAAAGGGCGCCACTCATTATACACACTGGTTCCAGCCGCTTACCGGCATTACCGCAGAAAAACACGACAGCTTTATTTCACCGTCTCCCGACGGCGGCGTAATTATGGAATTTTCAGGCAAAGAGCTCATAAAGGGCGAGCCTGACGCATCGTCTTTCCCGAGCGGCGGACTTCGCGCAACATTTGAAGCCAGAGGTTATACCGCATGGGATCCAACCTCATACGCATTTATAAAGGGCAAAACCTTATGTATTCCTACCGCGTTCTGCTCATACGGCGGTCACGCGCTTGACAAGAAAACTCCTCTTCTTCGTTCTATGGAAGCGCTTAACAAACAGGCATTGCGAATACTCAAGCTATTTGGCAACGACAGCGTAAAGCGTGTTACCAGCTCGGTAGGTCCCGAACAGGAATATTTTCTTATAACCAAAGAAATGTACGACCAGCGCCCAGACCTTCGTTTTACCGGACGCACATTGTTCGGTGCAAAGCCGCCTAAAGGTCAGGAAATGGACGACCATTACTTCGGTGTTATTAAGCCGAGGGTTGCCGCCTATATGGAAGAGCTTAACGACGAGCTTTGGAAGCTGGGCATTTTGGCAAAAACCGAGCATAACGAGGTTGCTCCCGCACAGCACGAGCTTGCTCCTATATACACTACGACAAATATTGCAACCGATCACAACCAGCTTACCATGGAAATTATGCAAAAGGTTGCTTCAAAGCACGGCCTTGTATGTCTGCTTCATGAAAAGCCCTTTGCAGGCGTTAACGGAAGCGGTAAGCACAACAACTGGTCTATTGCTACCGATGCAGGTCAAAACCTGCTGTCACCGGGCAAAACACCTTATGAAAACGCGCAATTCCTTTTGTTCCTGTGTGCAGTAATTAAGGCGGTTGACGATTATCAGGATTTGTTGCGTATCTCGGTTGCTACTGCCGGAAACGATCACCGTCTCGGCGCAAACGAAGCTCCTCCTGCGGTAGTTTCAATCTTCCTCGGTGATGAACTTAATGCGGTTTTGGAAGCCATTGAAAACGACACGCCTTATGAAGGTGCCGAAAGAACACAGATGAAGCTGGGCGTTGACGTTCTGCCTAAATTCAACCGTGACACCACCGACCGTAACCGTACTTCACCGTTTGCGTTTACCGGCAACAAGTTTGAATTCCGTATGCTCGGTTCTTCAAACAGCATCGCATGTGCAAACATTATGCTGAACAGCGCGGTTGCAGAATCGCTTAAAATTTATGCCGACAGGTTGGAAGGTGCGGCTGACTTTGAAACCGCTCTTCACGAAATGATTCAGAAAACCATTAAGGACCATAAGCACATTATATTTAACGGCAACGGTTACGATGACAGCTGGATTAAAGAGGCTACCGAAAAGCGCGGACTTCTCAACTACCGCACCACAGCCGACTGTATGCCTCATCTGCTTGATAAAAAGAATGTGGATATGCTCACCGCTCAGGGTGTTTACACCGAAGCAGAGCTTCGTTCAAGATATGAGATTATGCTTGAAAACTACTGCAAGACAATCATAATCGAAGCAAACACAATGGTGGATATGGCAAAAACACAGATTGCACCTGCAATTGAGGCTTACACCGCCGATGTTGCAAAAGCAGCAGCCGCCAAAAAAGCGGTTGATTCTACACTTGCATGCAGTTATGAAACCGGCATTGTAAAACGCCTTTCAGCGCTTACCGATCGCATCGCCGACCGTTCTCAAGAACTTGAAAAGGCACTTGTTTCAATCGGCAGCGTCGAGGATATCGGCGCCGAATCGGTTATGATTCGTGACGATGTGCTTCGTATTATGGGCGAACTCAGACTCGCTTGCGACGAAGCCGAAACCTTAACCGCAAAATCTTATTGGCCATTCCCCTCATATGCCGACCTTTTGTTCGGTGTTAAATAAAGAAAGAAGATGATTTACTATGATAACACAAGAAATTACCGAATTTGTGCAAGAAACTGTCACAAGTGAAGCCTTCGGCATCTGGTTCCTTATAGGCGCTGCGCTGGTATTCTTTATGCAGGCAGGCTTTGCAATGGTTGAAACCGGTTTTACAAGAGCAAAAAATGCCGGTAACATTATAATGAAAAACCTTATGGACTTCTGTATAGGAACTGTTGTATTTGTTCTGCTCGGCTTTAGCCTTATGATGTCCGAAGATTACATTCTCGGCATTTTCGGTATGCCGAACCTTCAAATACTTACCAATTTCGGTGAGTTCTTAAAGGGCGGTAACGCTCCCTCATTTGTATTTAACCTTGTATTCTGTGCAACGGCCGCTACAATCGTTTCGGGTTCTATGGCAGAAAGAACTAAGTTTGTATCTTACTGCATTTATTCAGCCGTTATATCGCTGTTCGTTTACCCGATCGAAGCCGGCTGGGTTTGGAACTCTCAAGGTTGGCTTGCAAAGCTCGGCTTCCATGATTTTGCAGGTTCCGCAGCAATTCACGCTGTCGGCGGTATAACTGCTTTAATCGGTGCTATTATGGTAGGTCCCCGTCTTGGTAAATATGTAAAAGACAAAGCAGGAAAGGTTAAGAAGATTAACGCTATCCCCGGTCACTCTATCACACTTGGCGCTCTTGGTTGCTTTATTCTTTGGTTTGGTTGGTACGGTTTCAACGGTGCTGCCGCTTGGGACGGTAATTCGCTCGCATCAATCTTTGTAACAACTACAATTGCCCCTGCAGTTGCAACCTGCGTTACAATGCTATTCACCTGGATTAAAAACGGCAAGCCAGATGTATCTATGTGCTTAAACGGCGCACTTGCAGGTTTGGTTGGTATTACAGCCGGCTGTGACGCATTAGATGCTTTAGGTGCCGTAATAGTAGGTATCGTTTCGGGTATTTTGGTTGTAGTAGTTGTTGAATTGCTCGACTTAAAGCTTCACATTGACGACCCTGTCGGCGCTGTCGGCGTTCACTTTGCAAACGGTGTTTGGGGTACTATCGCAGTAGGCTTGTTAGCAAACCCCGACGCTCCCGCAGGTCTTGAAGGCCTTTTCTACACAGGCAGCTTCAAACTACTCGGTATTCAGACACTCGGTATTATAGCTATTCTTGCATGGACTGCCGCAGCAATGTCATTAACCTTCTTCATCATCAAAAAGACAATCGGACTTCGCGTATCTAAAGAGGAAGAAATCAAGGGTCTTGACAGCACAGAACACGGTCTTCCAAGTGCTTATGCAGACTTTGTTCCGGCGGTTGAAAGCATTGACTACGGTTATGAAGAAGCAGTTGCGGTTAGCGGTGAAGTTCCGGTAGCAGAGGCTATCCCTGTAAAGAAGGTTCCTACATTTGATGACGGCGCACCTAAGTTTACTAAGATTGAAATAATCTGTAAAGAATCTCGCTTTGAAACACTTAAAGCCGCTATGATGGATATAGGTATTACCGGTATGACAGTTTCTCATGTTCTCGGTTGCGGAGTACAAAAGGGTCAGCCCGAATATTACCGCGGCGTTCAGGTTGAAGCAAACCTGCTTCCTAAGATTCAGGTTGACATTGTAGTAAGCAAGGTTCCTGTGCGCAGCGTTATTGAAACCGCCAAGAAGGTTCTTTACACAGGACATATAGGCGACGGTAAAATCTTTGTTTACGATGTTGAAAATGTTGTAAAGGTTCGTACCGGTGAAGAAGGCTATGACGCCTTGCAGGATGTTGAGTAATAACTTATTCAACCGACAGTTTAAAATTTAATATCTCAAAAGCGTTTGAGAAAAGAGAAGTAATACAGATAATTCGCAGACAGCGAGCACGGGACGGTGGAAGCCGTGCGGCGAAGTCTGTATGAATAACACTTTTCGAGCTGCAATCTGAAAAGATGTATTTCTTAGTAGGTGCGCCGTACAGTCACGCGTAAGTTGACAGAGCTTTGCTTGAAGTTCAAAACGAGAAGAAATACAGGTGGCACCGCGAGACAGCAATCGCCCTGTAGAATGCTGAAATTACTAACTTATTTACGGAGGTATTTTCCTATGTGTTCAATTATGGGTTACTGTGGCAGCGATGCCACTTTTGACGATTTTAAAAAAGGTTTTGACCGCACGGTATCACGCGGCCCCGATGACAGCCGCATTGTCGATACCGGCAAGGGTCTGCTCGGATTTCACCGACTTGCAATTATGGGGCTGACCCCTTCGGGAATGCAGCCCTTTGAACTTGACGGCAGCTATGTAGTTTGCAACGGCGAGCTTTACGGCTTTGAAAAGCAAAAACAAGAACTGATTAAAAAGGGTTACTCTTTTGTAAGCGACAGCGACTGTGAAATTTTACTTCCTATGTACCGCGAGCACGGTACAGATATGTTTGCTATGCTTGACGCCGAGTTTGCCTGCATTATCTATGACGGAAAAACGGGTAAGTACATTGCCGCGCGCGACCCCATAGGTATTCGTCCGTTATATTACGGATACGACAGCAAGGGTG
The DNA here is from genome assembly GCA_905211675.1 of uncultured Oscillospiraceae bacterium. GTDB lineage: Bacteria > Bacillota > Clostridia > Oscillospirales > Acutalibacteraceae > UBA737. The sequence goes on along the minus strand of CAJMBP010000022.1, from coordinate 18,161 downwards.
TGATTTTGTTTGCAAGCGAGGCAAAAAACCTTGTGGGTCTTGCCCAAAAAATAATGCCCTTTCCTCCGGGTCATTATTATAAAGACGGCAAATTCACCTGCTATTGTGATATAGCAAGTGTAGGCAAAGTTTGTTATGATGATTTAGAAACTGTTTGCAAAAACATTCGTGAAAAACTGGTCGCGGGCGTAGAAAAACGGCTTGTTGCCGACGCCAAGGTGGGCTTTTTGCTTTCGGGCGGTCTTGATTCTTCACTTGTTTGCGCTATTGCCGCAAAAAAAAGCAAGACACCTATCAAAACCTTTGCTATCGGTATGAGCGAAGATGCTATTGATTTAAAATACGCAAAACAGGTTGCCGATTATATAGGCAGCGACCACCAAGAAATATATATGACGCCCGACGAGGTAACAGCTACGCTTGACGAGCTTATACATCTGCTCGGCACCTTTGATATCACGACCGTTCGTGCGAGTATGGGTATGTACCTTATATGTAAAGCAATTCACGAACAGACCGATATTCGCGTGCTGTTGACAGGTGAGATTTCAGATGAATTGTTCGGTTATAAATACACCGACTTTGCCCCCTCGGCAGAGGCTTTTCAAGCCGAATCGCAAAAGCGTGTGCGCGAGCTGCACATGTATGATGTGCTTCGCGCCGACCGCTGTATTTCGGTAAACTCACTTGAAGCAAGGGTACCGTTCGGCGACCTTGATTTTGTTAAATATGTAATGGCGCTTGACCCTGAAATCAAGCTTAACAAATATGGTAAGGGCAAATACCTGCTCCGCCACGCATTCGAAGACGGCGACTACCTTCCCGATGAGATTTTATGGCGTGAAAAAGCCGCTTTCTCTGATGCAGTCGGTCATTCAATGGTAGACTACCTTAAAGAATATGCCGAACAGCAGTATTCGGACGAGGAATTTGAGAAAGCACGCCGAAAATATACCCACGCTACTCCGTTTACAAAGGAGTCTTTGCTTTACCGCGAAATTTTTGAAAAGTACTATCCCGGTCAGGCAGAAATGATAGTCGATTTCTGGATGCCTAACAAGGCATGGAAGGGCTGCGATGTAAACGATCCCTCTGCACGCGTTCTTTCAAACTACGGCGACAGCGGAAAATAGGCGTTATACAGGTTATAGCCTTTAAACTTAATACAAAAATATATACCCCTATGATGTTACGGTCTCTCCGAAACACTATAGGGGCATTTTTAAATCAATCAGATGATATTTCTCCTGCCCATTTAAAATCATATTTTGCAATTAAAACCGCAATTATTTCATTGATAATGGCTGCCACAAAAAGAAAAGCGGTAACGAAACAACAACCAAGTTAGTACTCGTCACCGCAATTCTTACACTACTTAACAACTTGATTGCTTTAATAATAAAGTTAATCGAACTGCTAAGTAAATAAACCTAAAGGGAGTGAGAACACTCCTGCTCCCTTTATTTTTATTTTAAACGGTTTTCTCTTGGCTGCCAATAGTAAAATGATTGGAAACACAGGGGACGGTTCTACGTGTTGTCCCCTGTGTTTTAAAAATTTTAAGGCGCTGTATGAATTTCAATATTTCCGGTCGATGTTGTGATTTCGCATTTTCCGCCTGACGCGGTTTTGGGCACACTTACATTTCCTGTTGAAGTTTCGGTTATAAAAATCTTTTCTGAAAGCAGATTGCCCGTAACATTGCCGGTGCTTGTTTTAACAAAAATTTGTGCGGCGTCGCTTTTTTCAAATTTCACATTACCCGTGCTGCTTTCAATTTCAAAATCACCCTTAGCCACAACATTGTTAAGTGTAATATTGCCGGTGTCGGTTTCTGTTTCAACATTACCGTTAACATTTACATTATTTATGTTAATGTCGCCCGTAGTAGTGGAAAAATCAATATTTTCAGCAGTAAGCTCCGACATATTTATACTTCCTGTGCTTAATTCGATTTCTATATTTTTTGAAATCGAAGCCAAGCACTGCACATCTGCTGTGTCACCGTCAATTCCAATTTCTCCAAAAGTAAAATCTTTGGGTATTTCAACATCACCTGTATTGGTGTTAATTGAAAGTGAGACGTAATTGTCTTGCGGAAGATATACAGTCATTGTTTGTTTGCCGAGAAAAATGCCTATATAATCATACCATTTTCGAGTATCGACTGTATCAATTATAAGCGTTCCGTCTGTAACAGTAGCTGAATATTTAACCTTGTTTGTTTCAAAACATTCTATTCTGCACATCTCATCAGCCGACGGCGCAAGCTTAATTTCGGTTGTATTTACATAAATCGCTATTTTATCAAATGCGTCACCTATTTCATGGGTTTTGGCTTCATAAGTCACGGTGCTAAGCTTTGTAAAATCATAATCATAAGCGGTCATAACACCCGCAAAAATCACAAGACCCAACGCTACGAGCGCGGCGGCAATAATAAGCCATATTTTTGTTATTTTGTTCATTTTACACCCTCCTTGCCGACAAGCAAAGATTTAATACCTAAAGCGATATTCTTTGTCAACAATAACACACCTTTGGTAGCAGCTTTGCAGCCAAAAAACAAAAGAATAGTAAGCCCTGCGCAGAAAATACCCGCGCCAAGCATTGCGGCTCCCGTGAGCCAATTACTGTTAAAAGAAAAAACTACAGCCGCTGCCACTGCTGCAAGCGAGCTCACTGCCAGCGAAGCCAAGATTGCCCACAGAGAAATAATAACAGACCATATTGCAACATAAACGGCAAAGATTACGACGAATACGGCAATCAAAACAGAAAGCCATATAGGCGAGCCCAAAACCAACAGCACAATCTCCCACGCACGCAGGCTACGCTTTGGTTTTACCCTTTCTTTTACAAGCTTAGTCAAGGGGGTTTCTGCCACAATCTGACCTGCAACTTCATCTACCGTGCCGATTGCCGAAACAGCCTCTCCTTCCGTAAGACCCTCTTCAATTCGGTCGTCAATCATTTCGCCAAAAAATGTCAGGCGTTCTTCTATATCCGACTGCGGCAGACCCGACAATCTCGCCTTAAGTTCGGCTAAAAACTCTTGTTTACTCATTCTCATCATCCTCCTTGGTTATGAACCGATATATAGAAATAATCTCTTTCCACTCTTCTTTAAAATTTTCAATGCGTTTTAGTCCTTTGTCTGTAATGTGGTAGTATTTACGCAATCTGCCGCCGTGTTCGCAGGTGTTAACCGTCAGCATATCGGCTGTTTCCAAACGCTTTAAAATCGTATATAAGGTCGATTCCGACATTTCAATATACGGCTTCATATCTTTAATAATCTTGTAGCCGTACGAATCTTCACTTTTAATAGCAGCCAGTACGCATACATCTAAAAGGCCGCGCTTGAGCTGAATATCCATATTATACCTCCCTTTGCGTAATACATCATATCACGAAGTATCGATTTTGTCAAGGGCTTTTTTTGATAAACAGAAAAGCGGCAGAGATTTCTCTCTGCCGCTGTGGTTATGTACTGCTTAAAGCGTAACACAAAAATTTATTGTCGGTAATTATTCGAATTCTATTGTTCCCACAGGCTTTGGTGTAAGGTCCATAAGCACGCGGCTTATTCCCTTAACCTCGGAGGTTATGCGGGCGGTAATATGATGAAGCAGCCCATACGGAATTTCTTCAATAGTGGCGGTCATTGCATCGGTTGTGTTAACCGCGCGAATAATCGCACACCAGCCGTCAAGACGCTTGCCGTCGATAACGCCGACTGCGGTCATATCGGGAACGGCGATAAAATATTGCCATACCTTACCTGCGAGCCCGTTTTTATCAAATTCCTCTCGCAAAATTGCATCCGCTTCTCTAAGCGCGTGAAGTCGGTCGCGTGTAATAGCACCAAGGCAACGAACACCAAGGCCCGGGCCCGGGAACGGCTGACGGTAAACCATACTGTGAGGAAGACCTAATACCTCGCCCACAACGCGAACCTCATCTTTAAAAAGAAGCTTTACAGGTTCAACAAGTTCAAAGCTCATATCCTCGGGCAGACCGCCGACATTGTGATGCGCTTTAACGCCTTTAGATTCCAATATATCGGGGTATATTGTGCCCTGAGCCAAGAATGAAATGCCGTCAAGCTTGGCGGCTTCTTCATTGAATACTTTAATAAACTCGCCGCCGATAATCTTACGCTTTTTCTCGGGGTCGCTCACTCCTGCCAAAAGGTCGAGAAAGCGGTCGGTAGCGTCAATGTAAATAAGGTTAGCACCAAGCTCTTTTCCGAAAACTTCGATAACCTGTTCGCTCTCGCCCTTACGCATAAGGCCGTGATTTACATGCACGCAAACAAGCTGTTTGCCAACTGCTTTTATAAGAAGCGCCGCTACTACCGAGCTGTCAACGCCGCCCGAAAGGGCAAGAAGAACCTTTTTATCGCCGACCTGTGCGCGAATTGCGGCAATCTGTTCGTCAATAAATTTATTTGCAAGCTCAGCTGTGGTAATTCTTTCCATATTTTGAGGTCTGACATTTGTATTCATATATTTTGTACTCCTTGCAACTTAATTTGTGTAGTTGTCAAAATAGCCCTGTACCAAAACAACAGGTGTGCCTTTATCGCCCGAGCCGCTTGTAAGGTCGCAAAGCGAACCGATAAGATCGGTAAGCTGACGCGGAGTTGTGCCCTGCGCCGCCATATTACCTACAAGACTGCCGTCTTTAGCGCGAATGCTTGCAGAGATTGCCTCTTTAAGCGCGTCGCCGCTTAAATCTTTAAAGTCGTTATCGGCAAGATATTTAAGTTTAAGTTCATTAGGAGTACCGATAAGGCCGTCGGTAAACGCAGGCGAAACCACGGGGTCCGCAAGCTCCCAAATTTTACCCTGAGGGTCTTTAAAAGCACCGTCACCGTAAACCATAACCTCTACATGTTTGCCCGTTCGCTCTTTTATTCGGGCTTGTACATCAAGAACTAAGTCTTTGCACTCTTTCGGGAAAAGCTTGATTTTTTCTTCGGTAGATTTATTTGAACCCAAAAGACCGTACTTTTCATTATAACCGCTGCCACCTACCGACGCATTCAGAATATCGTCAAGGCCGCAAACCACCTTGGCACCTGCCTCTTTAAGAAGACGCTTTGTGCGGACACGTGTGTGAATATCACAGGTAAGCACGCAATCGGTGTATTCAAGTATAGCTTTGGGCTGATTGGCGAATATAATTTCAACCTCTGCGCCCATATCTTTAATAAGGTCGCTGTAATACTGCACATAGTCAACGCCTGTAAATTCAAGCTTTTGAACGCCAAAAACCTCACGGTAACGCTCGAGTGACAAAACATCGGTATAAGGGTTAATGCCTGCGGCATCTATTAAATCATATGTCGCAAGCGAGTTACCAACCTCATCCGAAGGATAGCTAAGCATAAGAACTATCTTTTTTGCGCCCTTTGCAATACCTTTAAGGCATATTGCAAAACGATTTCTTGAAAGAATTGGGAAAATAACACCGATTGTGCCGCCACCCAGCTTTGCCTTTACATCGGCTGCAATATCATCAACCGAAGCGTAGTTGCCCTGTGAACGTGCAACTATTGACTCGGTCATAGCAATAACATCACGGTCGCGAAGCTCAAAGCCTTCAAGCTCTGCCGCTTCTATTACGCTGTCCGACACTATTTGCGCAAGATTGTCGCCCTCGCGAATTATCGGGCAACGAATGCCTCGGGACACAGTTCCTACTCTGCGCTCTTTTGTTTCCATTTTTATATGTCCTTTCTTTTTGGATGAAACCTAACAAAACAACTAACATCCAATTTTTAATTGTTGACAAAGTCATTATACATTACGGCGTTCATATTTTCAAGATGTTTTATTTCAGACCGTGTAGAAACGAGTAAACACAAGGTTTAAATTTATATTGAAATAGTAATAATATAGTGATAAAATTACATTATAGCTGCTATCGTAAGCATTTCGCGAATGTCGCTGTAAATTTTATATGCATCGGTTATAGGAAGCGGGTTTTCACCCTTGCCCACCTCTACTGTAAAGGCGGGGCGCATATGCTTTTTTATAAACCAATCTTTAAAACCGCCGCCCTGTGCCAGACCTACCGGCACATCAAGCGCGTAACCGCTTGTTGCCGCCATTATCTCTGCCATTTGCTTTGATGTTTTATCCTCATAACCGTTATAACTCCAATAAATAACCTCGCCCTGCGAATGCAGTGCCACGGCGTGATGAATGTTATACTGCTTACAAAGCTCTGCCATTGCAACCGTTTCGGGTTCGCTGTGCGGTGAATTGCCGCCGAAGCGTGTAGCTGCGGGGCCGAGTATGCCCGATTTTCGCTCTAACGCATGCAGTTCCTTCCAGCCCGCGTCAAAGTTATGGTTTATATCAACACCGCGCAGGTTTGCATTGAAATGGGTAAAATCGCCGCCGCACATTCTGTAAACATTGCCTGCCTCTTTTCCGCAACCCAATGCACCGTGAATAGATATTTCACAGCCGTCGGGGTTTACCCTCGGCACAAATATTACGCCGCGGTTTCCAAGTGCTTTGCGCACATTTATACCCGCAAGAGAGCGGTCTTTTATGTAAGCCGTGGAAAAATCTTCTAAAAACATCAGCAAAATATTGCTTGTTATATGCTCACTACCGTGAAAAGCCGCGGCAAAAAGCACATATTCGGTATCAGAATTTATTTTTAACGCCGTTATATCGCGCCCGGCGCAGCTTTTTCCAATACTTAATTTCTGCAAAACAGGATTTCGGCAACACAGCGCGTCTATTGTTTTTTGCATTTCCCGATAATCGTAATCAACCGATTTTACTATTTTTTCCAAAACCAACACCTCATAAAACAAACACTATAATAATTATTATATTAAAGGCGGTATGAAATAATGAATTTAGAAGAAAAACAGTTGAGCTTCGACTACAAATTTAAAGGCAGAATTATAAATCTGCGCCAAGACCGAGCATTACTTCCAAACGGAAAAACTGTAACTCGTGAAGTGGTAGAACATCCGGGCGGCGTATGTGTTGCCGCAATAGACGAAAATGATGAACTGTTTTTTGTAAAACAGTGGCGGTATCCGTATTCAGAAGAAACACTCGAAATACCTGCAGGAAAACGTGACAAACAAGGTGAGGATCCCCTCGACTGCGGTAAGCGGGAACTAAAGGAAGAAACGGGTGCCACCGCAGAAAATTATATTGATTTAGGCTGTCTTTACCCGTCGCCAGGTTATGTAAACGAGGTTATCTATTGCTACCTTGCCACCAATCTTACCTATGGCGATATGAACCCTGACGAAGACGAATTTTTAAATGTAATTAAAATACCTTTTGAAAAGGCTGTAGAAATGGTGCTTTCGGGTGAAATTAAAGACGCAAAAACTCAAATTGCAATACTAAAGGTAAATGCACTTCGCCAAGCAGGAAAAATTTGATTGACATTTTATAAAAATGGTATATAATAAAATTCAAGCACCAAGGTGCTAATATTATTCAGAGTAGATAGCATAGCGTTAAGTGTTGCGTGAACGGGGAGTTGTCACGCAGACGAAGAGTTCTTCTCGCGGTTTTGCTGTCGCATCCCGCTGACAAAATAATAGCCGTTATATTTTTATAAAAAATACCTCCTATTATCAGTTAGTTACGGATGACAGGAGGTTTTATTTATGAAAAAAACAAGTAAAAAAATATGTCTGGCGGCTGTTATGGCGGCTCTTTATATGGGTCTTGACTTTTTGGCAGTGTCAGTCAGCGCGCCTTTCGGCGGAAGTATGAAGCTTTCTATAAGCGGTCTGCCCGTCATAATTATTTCGGCGTTTTTCGGGCCTTTATGGGGTGCGGCAACGGGTTTTGTAGGCGCTTTTTTAGGGCAGTTGATTACCTACGGCTTCGGTGCTACCACGCTTTTGTGGGTGCTTCCGGCAGTAGCGCGCGGTCTTGTGTTCGGTCTTTTGTTCAAAGCGTTCAAAGGCTCGCTTAAACCGTATATTCTTTGCATAGAAACCGTGATAAGCGCTCTTGTTGTAACAGCGATAAACAGTATTGTTATGTATATAGACAGTATAGTTTACAGCTATACATCGGTAATTTTAGGCGTGGCACTTGTAAACCGCATTATCGCCGCTGTTATAACCTCGGTGATTTTTGCACTTGTATTACCGCCTATATTAAAGGCATTAAAGAAAATCATTAAAATATAATTACAAAGCAGTATTTAAAAGCGGAGTCGAAAAAATATTTTCGGCTCCGCTTTTTTAGTTTAAATAAATTCAAAATCACTGCAAAGCAGGGTGGTTTTATCGTTTTCGACCGTTAGTATTCCGCCGCCGATTTTAGCTTTTTTTTCGCTGTCATCATCAAAGATTATTTTGCAATTGCCCTCTTTAACGGCTGTAATAAAGGGTATATGACCTGCAAGCACTGCAAGCTCACCCTCGGTACCTCTGACAAACAGGGCAACTGCATCACCGTCAAACACACTGCCATCGGGCGTAGAAACAACAAGCTTATAGGTATTCATCAGTTAGATACCTTCTTTGCCTTTTCTACTGCCTCGTCGATAGTGCCTACAAACAGGAACGCAGACTCAGGCAAATCGTCGTGCTTGCCCTCAATGATTTCTTTAAAGCCGCGGATTGTTTCGGATACCGGAACATAGGTACCCTCTATACCGATAAACTTTTCTGATACATGGAACGGCTGAGAAAGAAAACGCTGAATTTTACGCGCGCGGCTTACAAGCAGTTTATCCTCGTCGGACAGCTCATCCATACCCATAATGGCGATAATGTCCATAAGTTCATTATATCGCTGAAGTATTCTTTGTACCTCGCGGGCAACGTTGTAATGCTCCTCACCCAGCACCTCGGCCGAAAGTATGCGACTTGTAGATTCAAGCGGGTCAACCGCAGGGTAAATACCCTGTGAGGCTATATCACGCGATAAAACGGTGGTAGCGTCAAGATGGGCAAAGGTGGTGGCAGGCGCCGGGTCGGTAAGGTCATCGGCAGGCACATAAACCGCCTGAATAGATGTAATAGACCCTTTTTTTGTAGATGTAATACGCTCTTGAAGCGCGCCCATTTCATTTGCCAAGGTTGGCTGATAACCAACCGCCGAAGGCATACGACCGAGAAGAGCACTAACCTCACTGCCCGCCTGCGTGAAACGGAAGATATTATCTATAAACAAAAGAACATCCTGATTTTCTTGGTCACGGAAATATTCAGCCATTGTAAGACCCGAAAGACCCACACGCATACGTGCACCGGGCGGCTCGTTCATCTGACCGTAAACAAGCGCAGTTTTTGAAAGAACTCCCGATTCCTTCATTTCATTATAAAGGTCGTTACCCTCACGGGTACGCTCGCCAACGCCTGTAAATACCGAAAGTCCGCCGTGCTCTTTGGCAATATTGTTAATAAGCTCCATAATAAGAACTGTTTTGCCAACACCCGCACCGCCGAAAAGGCCGATTTTACCGCCCTTTGAATATGGGCATATAAGGTCGATAACCTTAATACCCGTTTCAAGTATTTGAGTGCTTGTCGAAAGCTCGTCATATTCGGGGGCAGGGCGATGGATATTCCATCTTTCATCGGTTTCGGGTGCAGGAAGATTATCAACCGGCTCACCCAAAACATTAAAGATTCTGCCCAAGGTTTGACGGCCTACGGGCACGCTGATTGCCTTGCCCGTATCGGTAACGGCGGTGCCTCGCTGCAAACCGTCGGTCGAAGCCATCGCTATGCAACGGGCAACATTATCGCCTATGTGCTGTGCAACCTCAACGGTCAAAGTTCGTTCACCTATAGGCATTGTAAGCGCATTATAAATAGCCGGCAATGTTCCCTCTTCAAAGCGAACATCAACAACAGGCCCCATAACCTGAGAAACTGTACCGGTAGTTTTGTTAGACATTAAATTCAACTCCTTAACAGGTGCATCAGTCGCCTGCACCCGCTACGATTTCAGTAATTTCCTGAGTAATTGCGCCTTGACGCGCGCGGTTATATTCAAGCTGTAGCTTATCAATCATCTGTTGAGCGTTTTTGCCTGCCGAGTCCATAGCCATACGGCGAGCGGCAACCTCACTTGCAAAGCTTTCACGCACACAAGCTACTATTACACCTGAAAGATATTCGGGAACCGCAATGTCAAGTATTGTTCGCTCATCCGGTTCAAAAATTGCCGCTGTGCTGTTTGTGTTTTCGGCTTTAACAAGCGGCAAAACCCATTTAACTTCGGGTGTTTGGGTCATCATTGAAACATAGTTTGTAGTAACTATTCCAAGGCGGTCAAATTCGCCCTTTTCAAACTGAGAGCAAAGCCCATTTGCCAATTTGAAAGCGTCGGCGGCATAAAACTTTTCGCTTGATACCACCTGTTTGCCGTATCTTTCGCAAGCACGTTTGCCTATGGGAATAATCTCGGCGTCTTCAAAATCGCGTACCGTGCGGAAAACGTTGGCATTGTATCCTCCGGCAAGACCGCGGTCGCCCGCAATTACAATAAGTCGAGTTTTGCCGCCTGTGTATTCACGCATAAAAGGGCTTTTTGCACACTCGGGCACACTCGTCAGCAGACTGACCACGCTTTGCACGGCAGCCTCATACTGACGGCCCTCATTCATAGCGATATTTGCCTTTCGCATTTTTGACGACGCCACAAGACCCATGGCTTTTGTAAGATGCAAAGTAGAGTCAACGCTCTTTATACGCAGCTTGAGTGTTTTGGTATTACCTGCCATTTACACTCACCTCGTCATCTCTTTGAGTGTTTCTTCTAAAGAGGATACGTCTTCATCTTCAAAGAAGCCTTCCTCAAAACGGGCAAGCAACTGCGGCTTTTGATTTTGAAGCTTTTCAAACAAACGCTCTTCAAATTTATGAACATCGGCTACGGGAACAGAGTCGAGCCAACCTTTAGTTACAGCGTATATTATTGCAACCTGACAGCCAACGCTTACAGGGCTGTTTCGTTTTTGCTTTAACACTTCAACAATTCGTTCACCAAGTGCCAAACGCGCCTTTGTGTCGGCGTCAAGATCACTGCCGAATTGAGCAAAGGCTTGAAGCTCACGGTACTGTGAATACAAAAGCTTAAGCTCGCCCGAAACCTTTTTCATCGACTTTTTCTGTGCCGAGCCGCCAACACGGCTCACCGAAATACCGGGGTTAATAGCCGGCATAATGCCCGAATGGAAAAGCTCGGTTTCAAGAAATATCTGACCGTCGGTAATTGAAATTACATTGGTAGGGATATACGCCGAAACATCGCCCGCCTGAGTTTCAATAATAGGCAGAGCGGTGATAGAACCGCCGCCGTATTCGGGCGCTACACAAGCGGCGCGTTCGAGCAAGCGTGAGTGCAGATAGAATACATCACCGGGATAAGCCTCACGGCCGGGCGGACGGCGTATAAGCAAAGACAGCGCGCGGTATGCCACGGCATGTTTGCTCAAATCATCATAAACTATAAGCACATCCTTGCCCTGCGCTCTGAAATATTCAGCCATGGCGCAACCTGAGTAGGGCGCAATATACTGAAGCGGCGCACTTTCCGAAGCAGAAGCGGACACTACTATTGTGTAGTCCATAGCCCCTGCCTTTGTAAGTGTATTAACAAGGCTTACAACCGATGTATTTTTTTGACCTATTGCAACATAAATGCAAATAACGTCGGTATTTTTTTGATTTATAATGGTATCAATCGCAATTTCGGTTTTGCCTGTCTGTCGGTCGCCTATAATAAGCTCACGTTGGCCGCGGCCGATTGGTATCATACTGTCGATAGCCTTAATACCCGTCTGTAACGGCACCGATACACCCTTACGCTCAATAATGCCGGGCGCTTCTGCCTCAATGGGATTAAAGCCGCTGTATTCAATAGGTCCTTTGCCGTCAATGGGCTCACCCAAAGCGTTTACAACGCGTCCGAGCATATTTTCGCCCACCGGCACCGACAAAACCTTGCCCGTACGGCGCACTACGGTGCCCTCACGAATGTTGTTATCATCTGAAAGAACGGCAACCGAAACGGTGTCCTCCTCAAGGTTTTGAGCAAGTCCCGCAGAGCCGTCATCGAACTCCAAAAGCTCGTTTGCCATACAGTTTGTAAGGCCGTAAACGCGCGCGATACCGTCACCGACAAGTATTACCCTGCCGGTCTCTTTCATTTCGATTTGCGAGTGATAATTCTTTATCTGTTCTTTAATAATATAGCTTATTTCCTGTTGTTTTTCACTCATTTACCAATCACTTCCCTTGCGCGTTTTAAGTTATTTTTAATACTGCCGTCAAGTATTTCACCGTCAATTTCAACCTGAACACCGCCAAGCAGTGAACTGTTTTTGATACAGTTAAGCGTAACGCTTTTGCCTGTGCGCTTTTCAAGCGCTTTGATAAGAGCCTGCTTTTGAGCGTCGCTCAATTCTACGGCTGTTTCAACCGTGGCAACAACCGAATCCGACGCCCATTCGCGCAAGCGCTCGTATTCTGCGGCACATTCAAAAAATGTTTCGGCTTTTCCGTGCTCGCAAAGAAGCTGCAAAAACGAAAGAACATTTTTGTTTATCCTGCCGCCGAAAGCCCCCTCCAATGCGGCGGTGCGCTCGTCCTTAGGTATGCTGGGCGTTGATAAAAACTGCAAATATTCAGGGTTTTCCTCAAGTGTGAGCCGAACGGTTTTTAAACTTTCGTAAAATTCATCAATTGAATTTTCTTCACGCGCTAACATAAACAGCGCTTCGGCATAGTTATTACCTGTCGCTGTCATCATCTTCACCTATTTTTTTAATAAAATCGTCTATAAGCGCCTTGTGGTCGTCGGCGTTAATTTCACGCTCCAACATTTTTTCACTAAGCGCCGTAGAAACATCTATTATTTGTGTCTTTATAGCAGATTCCGCGCGTTTTTTCTCAAGCTCGGCGTCGGTTTGCGCCTGACGAATAATGCCCTGCGCCTGTGCCTTTGCGTCCTCAACAATCTTGTCGCCGCGCGCCTTTGCCGCATCTGCCGCCTCTTTCACTATGCCCTCCGCTTCAATACGGGCGTTTGCAAGCCGCTCGGTAAGCTCGGCATTTTTGGAAACGGCGTCTTTTTTTGCGTTTTCGGCATCGTTATAGCTACTGTCAATTTCAGCCTGCCGTTGTTCAAGCATTTTGGTTACGGGCTTGTACAAAAACTTTTTGAGCAGTAAAAACAAGATTGTAAGGTTTGCAAGGGAAATAAGTATCTGCCATAAATTTACGGATATAATATCCAAAGATTGCATTTATAATTCCCCCGAATTATTTTACTGCGTTAAGCAAAATATTTACAAGCATTCTCGGTGCAACAAATATAAGCAAAATAGCTATAACAAGCGCATAAAGACCCGTGGTTTCGGCAATGGCGCAACCCATAAGCATGGTAGTTGTAACCGAGCCTTTGCATTCGGGCTGACGGCCTATCGCTTCACAAGCACTTGCCACGGCGTTACCTTCACCTATACCGGGGCCTATACCTGCGATCATTGCGGCGCCTGCACCTAAAGCACAACAGCCTAAAATAATACCTATTGCGAGTTCCATAATATTCTTCCTCCGTTTATAAAAATTTAATTTTTTGACTTTTGTAGTTTTCTTGCGCGTTTTGCGAAATAATCCTCTTCGGGAAAACCCGAAGCTATATAAAGCATTGTAAGCATTGCAAATATAAATGCCTGCAAACAACCGCTGAATACATCAAAATATACCGAAAGGATAGCCGGCAGACCTATCTGTAAAAAGGGTATATTGCCTAAAAATCCCGGAAGCCAACCAAGCAGCAGATTTGAAAGACCCTGAAGCCCCGTTGCCACCAGCACCGAAATTACCGAGCCCGACAGCACATTGCCGTAGTGACGGAATGCCATCGAAACAGGTGTGGCAACCTCGCTTATAATATTAAGCGGCGACAAAAGCGGCACCGGGTCGCCAAAGCTTTTAACATAATGAAGCGGACCGCATTTCATTTTGTAATATGTTATAAGAATGAACACAAGTATTGCCCAACCGCCTACTATGTTTATGTCTGATGTAGGGGGATAAAGCCCTATGAGAGAGAGCAGGCTGGAAAATGCCGAAAGACCCATTATTGCGGCAACAAACGGTGCAAAGCCCGCAAAATAATCGCTCATATTGGTTTTAACCAACGACTTGGTTTGCTTTACTATCCACTCGGCAATGCGCTGCCGTTTAAGCTCTGCCCTGACGGTAAGACCGTGGGTAAAGTAAAGGCACAAAAAGAAAATTGTAACAATAACCAACGCCGAGTTTACCTGTGATTCGGTTATGGGTAAATTTTGTATAGGCATCGGAATTGTAAAGTAAATAAGCGCACCCGAAATACTTATTCCCGACTTTTCGGGTTCAAAAAGCACCTTTAACACCATTCCCAAAACAAGCGGCAAAACAGCGCCCGCAAGAAACAGAGCGTCTACAATTCTAAAGCCAATGCTTTTTTTAGTCTTCGTAAAGCAACACCCCCTTATAATTTTTAAAAATCATTTATTTCTATCGGTTAAAGGTCTGAACATAATCGCTATTCGAGGAAAAATGAGCGGTATAATAACCGCAACGGAATTTAAAAACGGTATTAAAACTCCGATTACCGTTAAAGCAAAAATGCCGACAAATCTGATGCTTTGCGAGGCTCTTACGGTTTGACGGGCCTCATCTTTATTTTGCGTTACCGCCTTTTGAACAAAAATACCCATAACAAAAAAATTGCCTATGGCAACAAGGTCTCCCCAAATATTGCCGAGCAATACGGTGTAATTCCAGCTGCCTGTGCACAGAAACACAGCTTGCATTAAAGCGCTGAAAATCACAACAAATGCCGTTATAAATTTTGTTTCTTTAAGTACGGTTTTATCAACTTTCATACAAACATTCCAATTTCTTCCCATTTTAAAACCATTTTACCACAAATTATTTCATAAGTCTATAAAAATCAAAAATTTAACAAAAAAATTTACTGCACGTTCACATTTATTAACAAACATAAAACAGCGCAGATCTTCATATATAGTTGTGTGAGGTGATTTTTTTGAATGCTCTCGGAATTGCTGCAACCGCTTGGGTGTCGGTTTGTGCTTTTATATTACTTATTTTGCATATAAAAAGTCATAAAATAACAAAATCTTTATTTTTTAACGCGCTGCTCGGGATTTCGGCAGTTATTTTAATAAATATTACCCGAAAATTCACCGGCGTACATATTCCGATTAACTGGTGGACATTGGGAGGCAGCGGAATTTTAGGCATTCCCTGCGTTTGCGCGGTAGTTTTGGCACAAATAATTATTTGAGCATAAAATCGGCTGTAAAAAAACTAAGGTTTTTTTACAGCCCTTATTTTGTAAATTAAAACCGTAAGGCATTCTTTACATATGCGTATATATAATTTCGGCGGTGCCTATAAGACTTACTTTAAGTGTAGCGGGAACAAAAACGCTGTCGCCTTTTTTAAGGCTCATCATTCCGCCCGTGTACGAAAGCAAAACCTCACCCTCGGTAACAAGCAGTGATATAAAGCTTTCGTTGTCATATACGCCCACATTGCCGTCAAGATTTATAAGCTCTGCAGTAAAATAGTCGCATTTTGCAAGCTCCCTTACCGTGCCGAAGGGATAAAGCGTAACGTCGCCGACATTGCCGTACGGCATGGTAGGCACTTCTGTTTTTGTAACTTCAATCGCCTGCTTTATGTGAAGCTGACGCGGCTTGCCGTCGGCACCGAGACGGCCGTAGTCAGATACACGGTAGGTTGTGTTTGAGTTTTGCTGTACCTCGGCAATAAGAATACCCTTGCCTATGGCGTGCATTGTTCCGGCTTCGATAAAAAACACATCGCCCTTTTTAACCGGCACATAATTACATACCGGCGACAGATTGTTGTTGTTTATGCGTTCCAAAAA
This sequence comes from uncultured Oscillospiraceae bacterium, assembly GCA_905211675.1. Classification (GTDB taxonomy): domain Bacteria; phylum Bacillota; class Clostridia; order Oscillospirales; family Acutalibacteraceae; genus UBA737. Next base: position 2,226 of record CAJMBP010000022.1, on the reverse strand, counting down.
CTCGCCCTGCGATATGTCCTGATTAAAGCCGTATATAAGCTGTGCGCCCTCATCGCAATCGACAACATACCACATTTCGGTTTTGCCGTATTCGCCCTCATGAGCGAGTGCATATTCGTCGTCAGGGTGAACCTGAACCGAAAGCCTGTCCTTTGCGTCTATAAGCTTTATTAAAATCGGAAAATAGGTAAAGCCCGCCGCCTTGGCGCCTAAAACCTCTTTACCCCAGACATCCAACACCTCTTGTAATGTTTTGCCTGCATGTTCTCCGTTTTTAACAATACTGTTGCCGTCTTTATGGCAGGAAAGCACCCACGCTTCCGCCGCTTTTTCTTTATCGGTTTTAAAACCGAATTCGTCTATAAGTCTTGTGCCGCCCCACAGATAATCCTTTATCGGTGCTTTAAGAAGTAAAGGGTACATAATCAGAGCCTCCCAACCTAACCAATTTTTATTATATTATAACACCTGATTATCCGCCGTTCAAGTACCGATAAGAAAAATATGTCGAAAAATATATATTTTTTTGAATTATTCCGAATAAACAATTTGTAAAAATAAGGTAATAACCCCCTGACGGTTTTACATAATTTTATATTCATTTTATTTATGCATATTCACTTTTTCCACTTATTCACCGAGTTTTCCAACAAAATCTGCTTAAAAACGGCTTAAAATACTGACTTTTAGATTGAAAAGGTGGATTATTCGGTGGATAAAGTGAAAAACTTTTTAGGTTATCTTAGTTTACATAATGTAAAAAAATGCAAAAATTTTCCTTAAATTTCACCGTTTAAAATCACCGTCAGCTAAGTATATATAGCATTGCCAAAAGCAGCAGTTTATCGCAGTTTTCATTTGATAAAATCAAAATTAAGCCCAATATAAGCAGTGTGTCTGACGGAATATTTATGCTTGATATTGAATTTTTCGGTTCGGGTTTTTCCCTTTCAATTTTACGGTTATTTTGCGCATGCTTTGCCCGTTTACTCATATCAAGCATTTCATCGACGGCACGCTCGATATTGCTTGAAAAACCGTCGGTCGTGGTCATAAAATCAGTTCCTTTTAAAAATCGAATATTCCGCTGTCGCGAAGCATAGGCAGCATATCGATAAGCTTTAAAAGCTTTATTGCGGTATCTACCTTTTCGCGCCGCGGCGGACTGAGCAGCGGTTTAAGTGCCAAAAGCAAATTTGAACGGATGTCGTTGCCGCTGTTTTTAAGCTGTGATAACAAAGAAAGTATTTTTGTAATTTGAACTGGGTCAAGACCGCTGTCACCGAGCGCAGAGTTCAAATCGGGCGACGGCGCTTGCCGATTGCCCGATTTTTCACCGCCCAAAAAATTTTCGGCAACCGACCGCACCCGTTCCAAGCTTTCGGGGTCGTTCAGCAGTTCTGCAAGTCTTTCGCTTAAATCATCCATTTTTGTTTCCGTCCAATATTTTCATTAAATTTTTAGCGGCGTCCGAGTTCAATATTTTTTTAAGTTTTTCTTTGTCGGACAGTGTCTCTTCGATTTTTTTGCGGTCTGACTCGTTAAGCGACTGCAAAACCGCGTCTGTGTCACCGCGCTTTGCCGCCTCAATGGTATTTTTGCCTATATTTTTAATTTTTTTACCAATATCATTATTCATTTGCTTTTCCCCCTGAAATAAAGTATTATATATGTAAATGTATGTTAAAAGCAGGTGACTTTATGCGAATAGCGGTAATTTCCGATTCACACGGTAAAGGCAGTATTGTCGACCGAATAATACGCCGTGAGGCGCAGGCAGAAACTGTTATCTTTTTGGGTGACGTTACAAATGATATAGAAGATTTTACCTATGAATACTCCGACAAAAAATTTTACATTGTAAGCGGCAACTGTGACATATTTTCAAACTACCCTTACAGCACCGTTGCGAATATAGGCGGAGTTAATATTTTTATTACCCACGGGCACACACTTGCGGTAAAGGGCGGTACAGCCGCGTTGGAAAAGGCCGCACGACAGTCCGACTGCCGCATCGCGTTGTACGGACACACCCATATTCCCAATATAAAATATGACAACGGCCTGTATATTGTGAATCCCGGTTCATGCGCGCGCTCGCGCGACGGCGCAAACAGTTATGCCGCTATCGACATTCGCGATAACGGCATACTACCTACAATAATAAGATTATAAAAGACAAAAGGACGGGCTGATATGCACCCCAAAAGTTAGACACTTTTGGAG
>CAJMBP010000021.1 GCA_905211675.1 uncultured Oscillospiraceae bacterium | reverse complement strand
ATAGGGATTCGAACCCCAACAAACAGAGTCAGAGTCTGTCGTGCTACCGTTACACAATTCCCCAATATTAAGTTGAGCAATACCTATTATATAACTTTTTTAAAATAAGTCAAGAATTTTTTACCTAAATTGAAAAACTTTTGTTCCGCCTTGCCGTAACTGCTTAATGATAACCTGAACTTAATTTCAGGTGGGTTTTCGCCAAACGGTTTCGCGCTCCCTTCTTCCGAACTCGGCACCGCCGCGGGAGGTCTGCAAACCCGCCGTCTGAGCAGAAATCCCTTTTTATTATCTTGTAGGGTTATATAAGCCATGATACACGCACAAGGCAGAACGCGGCAATTAAATTATTTCTCGTCTATTTCAAAAAAATCTTCAAGGCGGTCTACAAAAGCGTCGGCGACGGTTTCGTACTCATCGTCGTCTTCGATTTCGCAAAAATATTCTTCGCCGTCTTCTTCAATCGCTTTTACAATTACCAGCTCGCCCGAATCGTCAAGCATAGCCTGAGGGTCTGCATACTGCGGCAAAAGCGCCAAATACCTTGCCTCGTCGGTTTCAATAGCATCTAAAACTTCAAAGGTGTATTCCTTGCCCTCGTCATCGGTAAGTGTTATTATGTCGGGATTATATTTTTCATTTTTAACATTTTCGCTCATTTACCGTTCCTCCGGAAAAACAAAATAACATATATATTTTACCCCAGAATTCGTATTCAGTCAATACATTAGTTATTCTTTTGTAAAAAAACACAAAAATCCCTTGCGATTTTTAGTTTTTTATACAAAATATATAAAAGTTATTAAGTTTTTATTGACAAGGTGTTTATTTTGCACTATAATAAAGGTGCAAAGAAAAGAAAGGAGCGGTAAAACGCCATGAGGGAAACTCCACCTGCAACTTCAAAAAAATAATTTGAAAGGGTGAGTCCGATGTTCTGACAAAAAGTCAACGCAAAACTATAATAATGAAAAGGACTGAGTCCAAAGGTTTAGTTAGCTTTTAACTCAAAGATTTTAAAAAACGAAAAAGGCGTGAGTCCGAAAATTTAGTTAGTTTTATTTTTAAACAAAAATTTACAGACGGTGAGTCCGATGTACAATTAAACTTAAATCAAAGTTCGCGTAAGACGCGGTTGATATAAAAATTCAATAATTAACATTATAAGCCCTCGCAGGTGAAAGCTGCGGGGGCTTCGGTTTTTATAAATCGGATTTTCATCAAAATGCAACCGTAACCTTTGAGCACCGCAAAATCGCCCATTTTGTTTTAACAATTTGCAAATATAAAAAATCTTAATAAGTTAAATTCGGTAACACCTTGCAATCGATTATGTGTTGTGGTATAATTCATTATGCATTATTATATAGTATATAAGGAGAAATACGCCTTGTCATTTCCGCTTGAAAATATAAGAAATTTTTGCATAGTAGCGCACATAGATCACGGCAAGTCAACACTTGCCGACCGCCTGCTCGAGCTGACGCAGTCGGTAGCCGAGCGCGATATGGAGGAGCAAATTCTTGACAGTATGGACTTAGAGCGCGAGCGCGGCATTACCATAAAGGCTCACGCCGTAACACTTTACTACACCGCTAAAGACGGCAAAGAATATGAACTGAACCTAATCGACACCCCGGGGCATGTTGACTTTAACTATGAGGTTTCGCGTTCTTTGGCGGCTTGCGAGGGCGCCATACTTGTTGTTGACGCGTCGCAGGGCATCGAGGCTCAAACCCTTGCCAACACATATTTGGCGGTTGACCACGGTCTTGAAATTTTGCCCGTTATAAACAAAATTGACCTGCCCTCTGCCGAGCCTGACAGAATTAAGGCTGAAATAGAAGATATTATAGGCATTCCGGCGGACAACGCTCCGCTTATTTCGGCAAAAACAGGTATAAATGTTGAGCAGGTATTAGAATCAATCGTAAACGACATACCTGCGCCGACAGGCGACCGCGCGGCGCCGCTTAAAGCGCTTATATTCGACTCTTACTACGACTCTTACAAGGGCGTAATTGTTTATTTCCGCATAGTATCGGGCAGTATTAAAACCGGTGATAAAATAAAAATGATGGCAACGGGCGCCGAGTTTGATGTTGTAGAGCTCGGCCGCAAGCGCGCTACGGTTTACGAGAGTTGCGAAACGCTTGAAGCAGGCGAGGTAGGCTACCTTGCGGCCTCTATTAAAACGGTAAGTGAAGCGCGCGTTGGCGACACAATAACACTTGCCACGAAACCCGCCGCCGAGGCTCTGCCCGGTTACCGAGCGGCAAAACCCGTTGTGTTCTGCGGAATTTACCCCGCCGACGGAGCAAAATACCCCGACCTTCGCGAAGCGCTTGAAAAACTGCAGCTTAACGATGCGTCACTGCTTTTTGAGCCAGAAACCTCGCAAGCGTTGGGCTTTGGCTTCCGTTGCGGCTTTTTGGGGCTGTTGCACATGGAAATTCTTGAAGAAAGGCTTGAACGCGAGTATAACCTTGACATAATTACAACAGCACCCAGTGTGCAGTACGAATTTGTACTTACAAACGGTGAAAAAATATTTGTAGACAATCCCACCAACTACCCCGACCCTGCAAATATTGCCGAGGCACTTGAACCCGTGGCAAATGTGCATATCTATTCTCCGAGCAGTTATGTCGGCACCATTATGCAGCTTTGTGAGGACCGCCGCGGCGACTACAAAGACATGAAATATATGGGCGACCGCGTTGACATTCACTATGTGCTTCCTATGGGCGAAATTGTTTACGACTTTTTTGACGCCTTAAAAAGCCGCACAAAGGGCTACGCAAGCTACGACTATGAGCCTGCCGGATACCAAAAATCAAGCCTTGTTAAGCTTGATGTTATGCTTGCCGGCGACACGGTGGACGCACTTTCGTTTATTGTGCACACTTCAAATTCATACGCCCGTGCGCGAAGAATAGCGGAAAAGCTTAAAGAATATATTCCGAGACAGCTTTTTGAGGTTGCCATACAGGTGGCAGTAGGCGGTAAAATTATTGCGCGCGAAACCGTTAAGGCAATGCGAAAAGATGTGCTTGCAAAATGCTACGGCGGCGACATAACCCGAAAGAAAAAATTGCTCGAAAAGCAAAAGGAAGGCAAAAAGAAAATGCGCAAGTTAGGCTCGGTCGAAGTGCCGAAAGAGGCGTTTATGGCTGTGCTTAAGCTTGACGAATAATATTTATACCCGTAAAAGAGGATTAAAATGACCGAAAAAAGAAGAAAGGCAATAGTTCGCCGAAGAATATTTATAACAGTTGTTGTTCTTATTTTGGCGGCGGTAATAGCCCTTACGGCAGTTATTGTCGGCATAATAAAGGGCAACAGCAATGATAATAATTCTGTTTCATCCGAGGTAAGCTCGGTTTCAAGCGAGCAATCGGGAGAGCAATCCGCAAGCGACGCTTCCGAAAAGAATGAATCCGAACAGCAAGAAAACAGTCTGCCGTCGGCGGTGACAACGCCTACGGGCGTAACCCTTGACGCGAATTTCGGCAGACTTTTGCTTACTAACGGCTCTAACCCTCTGCCCGACGATTATGACACCAATGTACGGGAGTATTTGGTAGAAATCGATGAAAAATACCGAAACAATAACTATGTAACACAGATACACCGTGATGTTTACCCCTATATAACCGCAATGGTGGCGGCGGCGCAGGCCGACGGCGTTGACCTTAGGGTTTGGTCGCCGTTTCGCAGTTATGCAATACAAAACGATCTGTTTCAGAAGCAGGTTGCCCGCGCGGGCGGCGATGAAGAAAGGGCGGCTACCGTTGTAGCGCGCCCGGGTACCAGTGAGCACAACACAGGGCTTTGCGCCGACTTTAATATGGCGGACGACGCGTTTGAAAGCACACCCATGTACGCCTGGATGTGCGAGCACGCCGAGGACTACGGCTTTATTTTGCGTTATCCAAAAGACAAGCAAAATGTTACGGGAGTAATCTATGAATCGTGGCATTGGCGTTTTGTGGGCATAAATAACGCCAAAGAAATAAATAATTTAGGTATAACTTTAGAAGAATATATAGAAACAAAAGGCATTAACCCCGATGTCGATATGTACGGCGACGACAGTGCGGGCAGTTCTGCCGAACAGATTAAATATTAACTTTTTCGGGAGGAACGCTTTATGGATTTTAAGCAGTTTTTCACTCAATTAAACGGTAAAAAAATCGCTATGTGCGGTATAGGCGTAAGCAATACTCCGCTTATTTTAAGCTTTTTAAAGCAGGGCGCGCGTGTTATTGCCTGCGACCGACGCGAACGCGAGTTAATAGGTTCGGTTGCCGACCAATTAGAGGCGGCAGGTGCTGAATTAAAGCTTGGCGAAGGCTACCTTGACAATCTTGAGGTTGATATAATCTTCCGCACCCCGGGTATGAATTTTCATCTGCCCGAGCTTGAAAGGGCGCGTAAGCGCGGAATTGCGGTTACAAGTGAAATGGAGGTCTTTTTTGACCTTTGCCCCGCAACCGTTTTTGCCGTGACGGGCTCCGACGGCAAAACCACAACCACAACCCTTATTGCAAAAATGCTTGAGGCCGAGGGTAAACGCGTGTTTGTAGGCGGTAACATTGGTATGCCGCTGTTGCCCGAGATAGAAAATATTACCGCCGACGACTTTGTTGTTGCCGAGCTTTCGTCCTTTCAGCTTATATCCATGCGCAAAAGCCCCGATATTGCGGTTGTGACCAATGTTGCGCCAAATCACCTTGATGTGCATAAGGATATGGACGAATATGTTGAGTCAAAGAAAAATATTTTGCTTCATCAAAACGCATTTTCACGCACGGTGCTCAACCGTGACAACGATATTACCGAATCCTTCCGCAAGGATGTGCGCGGTCAAAGCCTTGGCTTTAGTATGAACCGCCGCCTCAATAACGGCGCATGGCTCGACGGCGACGGCGTGCTTCACATGGCATACCGAGGTATCGATGTGCCTGTAATTGACCGAAGGGAAATTGCAGTGCTCGGCGACCATAATGTAGCAAATTATCTTGCCGCAATTACTGCCGTTTGGGGTTATGTGGGCGTCGATAATATATACAAGGTTGCACGCGAATTCAAGGGTGTTGAGCACCGCATCGAATTTGTACGCGAGCTTGGCGGTGTAAAATATTACAACGACTCAATAGCATCAAGCCCCACCCGCACTATTGCAGGTCTTAAAGCGTTTGACCGTAAGGTAATCCTTATTGCCGGCGGTTACGATAAGCACATACCCTTTGAGCCTATGATGCCGTATATTGTAGAAAAGGTAAAAACACTCTATTTATGCGGAAACACCGCAGACAAAATTGAAAAATGCCTGCGTGATTATGAGGGATATAACGGCGAGCCCCGAATCGTGAGGGTAAAAGACATACCCGAGGCAGTAGCCGCCGCACATAAAAATGCGGTTGCCGGCGATATTGTAACCCTCTCGCCCGCGTGCGCAAGCTTTGACGCATACCCCAACTTTGTAGCGCGCGGCAATCATTTTAAACAACTGGTGAATGAACTTAAATGAATATAAAGGAAACTCTTTTTGAATTATCAAATGCCATAAATATAGGCAATATACACGATGCAAGCGATATTGCCGCAGGCGCACTTTCAAAATATGCCGAAACTTCACAAAATGGTATAAGCGTTACTGGCAAAATGAGCGGAGAGTGCGATTACACGCTTATGCTTGAAGCCCATATTGACGAGGTTGGCTTTGTTGTAACCCATATTGACAATGACGGCTTTTTAACCGTAAAAAACTGCGGCGGCATTGATTTGCGTATGCTGCCCGCAAGAAGGGTTGAAATCCACGGAAAAGAAAAAATAAAGGGCGTGTTTTGCTCTACGCCGCCACACCTTTCAAACGGCGCTGCGGAATACGACGATATATCGGATTTAAAGCTTGATACGCTTTTAGGCGAAAAGGCAAAAGATATAATATCTGTCGGCGACTTTGTTACATTTAGCTCCCGTGCCGCCTCATTACACGGCAGTCGCGTTACGGGCAAAAGCCTTGACAATCGGGCAGGAGTTGTTTGCCTTTTGGAATTAGCTCGGCGTTTAAACGGAAAAAAACTGCCCTTTAACATAGTTTTCAGCTTTACCGACGCCGAAGAGCTTGGCAACCGCGGTGCAAAAACCGACGCATTTAACCTGTCGCCTGATGAAGCCGTTGTTTTAGATGTGTCATTTGCAGACGGGCCCGATATTCCGAATTGCGACTGCGGCAGGCTGTCGGGCGGCGCTATGATAGGTATATCTCCTATACTCGACAAAAAGCTTTCACAAAGGCTTATTTCGGTTGCAAAAGAAAACGATATTTCCTATCAGACCGAGGTTATGGGCGGAAGAACAGGAACCGACTGCGATGTTATAAGCATTTCAAAAAGCGGTGTAAAAACAGCCCTTATATCAATTCCTCTTCGCAATATGCACACCGATGTTGAAATTGTTGATATAAATGATATAAAAAGCGTTTGCGACCTTCTTGAAAATTATATTTTAAAAGGAGGCGCGGCACAATGACCGAACTTTTGAAACAACTTTGTATGTCAGACGGCGTATCGGGCGACGAAGGCGCCGTGCGCGATTTTGTTATTTCGCAAATCAAAGATTACTGCAGTTATTCGGTTGATAATCTCGGTAATATAATCGCCTTTAAAAAGGGTAAAAACGCCTCTGAAAAAAAGGTTTTAATAGATGCTCATCTTGATGAGGTAGGCTTAATTATAACCCACATTGAAGCAAACGGTTTTTTGCGTTTTAAAACGGTCGGCGGAATTGACACGGCGGCGCTTATGTTCAGGCGAGTGCTTATAAACGGCAAGATTTCAGGCGTCATAGGCGGAAAACCCGTGCATTTATGCGACGGCGACGAGCGCAAAAAATTGCCGAACGCCGACAGCCTTTACATTGACATAGGCGCCGAAAACGAAACACAGGCAAAAGAGCTTGTAAGCGTGGGTGACTGCGCAGTTATGTGCAGTGATTTCACCGTTTGCGGCGACAAGGTGCTTACAAAAGCACTTGACGACCGCGTAGGCTGTCTTGTTTTAATTGACCTTTTAAAAAGTGACGCCGAATACGATTTTTACGCAACCTTCTCGGTTGAAGAGGAGGTCGGTCTTCGCGGCGCAAGGGTTGCCTCATACACCGTAAATCCCGACGCCGCTATTGTTATTGACGGCACAACAGCCGCCGATATTGCCGATGTTCCGGCAAATAAAACCGTTTGCTGTCAGGGCAAGGGAGCGGTTGTGTCATTTATGGACGGTGCCACAAGCTACGACCGTGAATATTACGGCGCCGCATTAAACAGCGGAATACCTGCGCAAAGCAAGCGCGCAGTGGCAGGCGGCAACAATTCGGGCGCCATACACCTGTGCCGAGGCGGAGTGCGAACCTTGGCGGTGTCTGTGCCCTGCCGATACATTCACACGGCAGGCTCGGTGTGCGATATGCGCGATGTGCTTGCGGTCCGCGACCTTGTTGAGTATATGATAAACAAAATAGCGGGCGGCGAGTTATGATTTCGCTGACCAACAAAATAGCGGAAATTAGAAAATGTGCCGCCGAAGCGGTTAAAATAAACTGCACTTATCAGTTGTATAATGATATTGCGCTGTTTTGGACCCAAAACTTAAACAAAGCAATAATTTCTATGCTTGACGGCAATATGACCATATATAACAACGGTGCGGATTTTGATGAACTGCAACAGTTTATTAAAGCGGTCTCGCCCCTATCGGTTTTTTCGGACGCCGACACTATGACACGCATTTTCGGGCAGGACATTCACCGCGTTTGCGTTATGAAAAGCGAGCACCGTTATAAAAGCAATACTGTATCGGACAGACTGTCAAGCGATGAAATTTACAAGCTACTTGATACAGACGGCTTAAATCTGCCGCCTTACGAGCATTTTGCGGTAGATTTTTGCTACCGACTTAACCACGGTCAGTTAAAATATTTTGCCTTAAAGCAAAAATGCGCCGCTGTTACAATATCAGACGGTAAAACCTTGCTGTTAAACGGCATTGCCTCACACCAAAAGGGTATGGGCACGGTGGCATTAAACGGCGTTTTGTCACAAAGCGATTTGCCCTGCCTTGCCGTTTGCGAAGCACAAATAAAACCTTTTTACGAAAAAAACAATTTCTGTCATATTTATGACGCAGCATATCGGAGGACAACCCCTTGAATTACTTTAAATTTGACGCAACACTCGAAAAATACAGTGAACTTGCCGAAAAAAAGGCAAGTGAGACCTTTAAAATTATCGACGGTATAACCGAATACAATCAAACCAAGGTTTTAAACGCATTTATAAAAAACAGAGTAAGCGAAATGCACCTCGGAACCTCAACGGGTTACGGCTACGGCGACATAGGCCGCGACACACTTGACCGAGTTTTTGCCGACTGTATGGGTGCCGAAGACGCTATTGTTCGTCATAGCTTTGCCTCGGGTACGCACACCTTAACGGTGGCACTTTTCGGCATACTGCGGCCGGGCGACAGGGTGCTTGTGCTCACAGGCAGACCCTATGACACCATAATAGGCGTTTTCGGCTTTGAGGGGTATACCGACGGCTCGCTTGCCGATTTCGGCGTAGAGTATAACCAAATTGATTTGCGTACCGACGGAACTCCCGATATTGACGCCATTCGTGCCGAACTTTCAAATAAAAGCTATAAAATGGCTTACATACAGCGTTCGCGCGGATACAGCCTGCGCCCCAGCCTTACGGTAGATAAGGTTGAGCAACTTTGCCGTGCCGTGCGCGAGGTTTCACCCGACACCGTAATTATGGTAGATAACTGCTACGGCGAATTTGTCGAAACCCGTGAACCCACCGAGGTAGGCGCCGACATTATAGCAGGCTCGCTTATTAAAAACGCGGGCGGCGGCATTGCCCCCACGGGCGGTTACATCGCCGGCAAGAAAAAATATGTTGAAATGTGCGCAAACCGCATGACAGCCCCCGGAGTCGGCCGAGAAGTAGGCGCGTCACTCGGACATAACCGAGAGCTTTATATGGGCTTGTTTGCGGCGCCCCATGTTACGGGCGAGGCACTTAAAACCGCCGTATTTGCTTCGGCACTTTTAGAACTGTCGGGCTTTGAGGTTAGCCCGTCGGTGTGCGAAAAACGCGGCGACATTATTCAAACCGTAAATCTAAAAACCCGCGAGGCTTTAATTGCATTTTGCCGCGGTATGCAGTCGGGCGCGCCGATTGATTCGTTTGTTCGCCCCGAGCCATCGCCCATGCCTGGTTACGACGACGAGGTTATTATGGCGGCGGGCGCATTTACGCTGGGCTCTTCGATAGAGCTTTCGGCCGACGCTCCGCTTCGCGAACCCTATGCCGCTTGGATGCAGGGCGGGCTTAACTATCACAGTGCAAAAAGCGGCGTGCTACTCGCTGTTCAAAGTATGATTGAAAACGGTGCATTAACGCTTAAAGAAAACGCAAACGGTTAAAGGACTGAAAAGGTTGAAAAAGATATTTGAAGGCAAAATTTATGAGGTGTTGCCAAAGTCTGACGGAATTGTATTTCCGTATCAAAAGGCGGTTGTTGACGAGGGCGATATAGTATGGTACAAAATGCTGTCGATTGAAAATTCAAATATGACCGATATAAGTAAAAATATATATTGGAACCTAAAATTCGGCAGTAATTATGCCGTAGCTGTAAACACCGCAAAAAACTTTGTAGAAACCAAGGCGTTGCTGCTGCCTAACGGCAGATTGTTGTTATGTTGTAACAACGGTCAGGTGTTTATTATAGACTCCGACGGAATGATAAACATTGCGGGCGAGCTCAAATACCGTGATTTTTCACCCTCGGGTATTGCATTTTACAAAAACGGAATTTGGGCAAGCTTTGAAAACAGCAATGTGCTTATGCGCTTTAACATAAATACCATGCGTGCCGAGCTTCGAATAGGGGGCAAAAATTCACCCTTTGACCGCCCGCAAAACATATTTGTTGAAAATCAAATTGCCTATGTTTGCAACGCGGGCTCAAACAACATTGTAAAGGTTAACCTTGAAGATTATTCGGTGGACGAGCTTTACACCTTTGAAGAGCCGGTACATTCTTATGTAAAATCCGGAAAATTCGAATTTGTTTTGCTTGATTCGGGATTGTATGTAATTTAAGGAGTTTTGAATATGCTTGAAAAAACCATTATGCTTAAAGATTTTGAGGCGGTAAAAAAATTTGTTGATATAGCAAATGAAAAGCCTTATGATATAGAATTGCTTTCGGGCAAATATGTTGTAAATGCAAAGTCTATTATGGGCGTGTTCAGCCTTGACCTGACAAAGCCTATTGTTGTAGCCGCACACACCGAAAGCTATGCGGAGCTTTCACGGCAGATTGCACCGTTTGAATATGTAAATACCAAGAAATAGGAACATTATGACAGAAAATTTTTTGCAACTTCGCCGAAGGCTGATTGAAAAAGATTTCGGCTATATGAATGACCGTCAGTTTGAGGCGGTAACAACCACACAGGGCGCGCTTTTGGTGCTTGCGGGCGCGGGCAGCGGTAAAACCACCGTGCTTGTAAACCGTATTGCAAATTTAGTAAAATACGGCAACGCTTACAAAAGCGATTATGCGCCTTACTTTACCGAAGCCGACATTTCGGCGGCTCAGGATTATCTTGACGGAAAAACCGACGAATTGCCGCAGGGCGTTTTTTCGGTTGACGCGCCCCGCCCGTGGGAGATCCTTGCCATAACCTTTACAAACAAGGCGGCAAACGAGCTTAAAGAGCGTATTAACGCAAAGCTGGTAAACGGCGGCGAAAGCCTTTGGGCAGGCACCTTTCACAGCATTTGCGGAAAAATTTTGCGTGTCAACGCCGAAAAAATAGGTTTTACCTCGCATTTTACCGTTTATGACACCGATGACCAAAAGCGCCTTATGAAAAGCATAATGAAGGACAACGGAATTGACGAAAAAATGCTGTCTGTACGCGCTGTTTTATCGTCAATTTCGGCTTCAAAGGATTCGCTCATAAGCCCCGAAGAATTTCTTGCGTCGGCAGGAAGCGACTACCGCAACATTACGGTTGCAAAGCTTTATAAAGAGTATCAAAAGCGCCTTGCCGCCGCCGACGCTATGGATTTTGACGATATGATAAACTATACCGTTAAGCTTTTTAAAGAAAATCCCGATGTGTTAGAGCATTACGGCAGTAAATTCAAATACATAATGGTAGACGAATATCAGGACACCAACCACGCGCAATATGAACTTGTGCACCTGCTTGCAGGTGTGCACGGCAATCTGTGCGTTGTGGGCGACGACGACCAAAGTATTTACCGTTTTCGCGGCGCTACTATTGAAAACATACTCAATTTTGAAGATGACTACAAAAACGCGCGCGTTATACGTCTTGAGCAAAACTATCGCTCAACCGCCAATATTCTTAACGCCGCAAATGCGGTAATAGCCAATAACCGTGGCAGAAAGGGCAAAAACCTTTGGACCGACAAGGGCGACGGTGAGCTTATAAACATTTACACCGCCGAGGATGACCGCGACGAGGCGCGTTTTGTTGCCGACCGCATACTCGAAAGCGTGCGAGGCGGTGCGCGTTTTTGCGACCACGCCGTGCTTTACCGAATGAACGCTCAATCGGCATCGGTAGAAAATGTTTTTGCGCGAAGCGGTATATCCTACCGCGTTATCGGCGGAATGCGCTTTTACGAACGCAAGGAAATACGCGATCTACTTGCTTATCTTAACCTGATAAACAACAACAGCGACGATATAAGACTTCGCCGAATTATAAACGAGCCTAAGCGCGGAATAGGCGACACCACCTTAAACCGCGCGCAAGAGATTGCAGCTCAGTTGGGTTTAAGCATTTTCGAGGTGCTTGACAGCGCCGACCAATTTGCACCGCTTGCAAGGTCGGCGGCAAAGCTTAAAGAATTTTGCGGAATGATAAAATCGTTCACGGCGTTAGCCGAACAGCTGTCTATAAGCGAACTGCTTTGTGAGGTGCTTGAAAAAAGCGGCTATCGCACCTCGCTTTTTAGCGATACAGACCCGAAAAATTCTGAAAGGCTGGCAAATGTCGACGAATTTATAAACACCGTAAAACAATACGAGCTCGAAAATGACGAGCCGTCGCTTTCGGCTTTTCTTGAGGAAATCGCACTTGTAAGCGACATAGACTCTATGAATGAGAGCGAGGACAAGGTAACCCTTATGACCATACACTCTGCAAAGGGCCTTGAGTTTGAAAAGGTGTTTTTAATAGGTCTTGAAGAGGGCATTTTCCCGGGAAATCAATCGGTTTACGGCGGAGAAAGCGAGCTTGAAGAAGAACGCAGGCTTATGTATGTTGCGATTACTCGCGCCAAACGCGAGCTTACAATAACAAACGCCGTTTCGCGTATGGTGTTCGGCTCTACAAACCGAAATATGCCATCCCGCTTTTTAAAGGAAATACCCGATGATTACTGCAAAATATCATCTGTCGCCGCAAAAAGCTTTTTCTCGCAAGGCTCGGATTTTCGCAGTTCTTACTGCGAAAGCTACCCTACCGCAAGAGCAGGCTTCGGCTCGGGTGTCAAGGCTTCAAAACCGTTCGGAAGCTACTCTGCCGCAAAGGCAACCGATGTGCCCCGACAGAGCTTTAGCATAGGGCAACGCGTAGAGCACAAAACCTTCGGCACGGGTATGATTGTTTCGGCACAGCCTATGGGCAGTGACACACTGCTTGAAATAGCGTTTGACGACGTGGGAACAAAAAAACTTATGGCGGCATACGCAAAATTAAAAATTCTGTAATACTTTTGTATTAAGCTTTTGATAATATACTTATATAAATTGTTTTGGGAGTGATTTGTCGTGGTAGCGCCGAGTCCCGTTATTAAAAAAACAGCAAAAACCGCACTGTCGGGTCATTGGCCACAGTCGATTGTTGTGAGCGCGGTGTTTGTGTTCTCCTTTTTTATAGGTGAGCTTGCCGCCTCGCTTGTATCAATCGTGTCGGGCAATGCCGGTTATATAATATTCTCGGTTTTGTTTACGGTTTTTATTTTGTCGCCGCTGTCGCTTGGCGTGCTTTGCTGGTTTCGCCGCATTCTGTGGGGGCAAAATGACGGCCTTTTGCTGATTTTTAAATATTTTTCAAACAAAACCGAGTATATGCGCGCTCTGCACCTTACCTTAATACTTACGGTAAAAATTTCTGTATCCGCAATAATTATGTTTTTTCCGTGTATAGTAGTGTGGATTTTGTCAAGCGAATGGTTTTATTCACTGCTTGATCTGCCGTTTCCTGTGTGGAGCTCAAGTCTTTGGACGCTCAATTCGTTTTTGGCAATTATAGGCGCGTTAGGGCTTGTGTTTGTTGCTGTCAGATATTACCTTTCGGCGTTTTTATTTGTAAGCGACAGCAATATTCACCCTGCCGAAGCCGTTAATATGTCTACAATTATTTCAAAGCGCTCGGGCGGCGATTTTATAGGCCTTGTTTTAAGCTTTGCAGGTTGGTTGATTTTATCGCTGTTTGTTGCGCCGCTTATATTTACACTGCCGTATTTTATCGAGTCTTATGTCGTTCATTGCAGATACGCAATAACAGCCTATAACCGCGATATTGACCGTTTTAACGCTCAAAATACGCCGTATTACCGTGCAGACGAGGTATAAATGTATGAAAAATCTGGGCTTTAAGCTTTTATATGCCTTTACCGCTTTAATAATTGTTACCGAGCTTGTGTTCACGGTAAAGTGCAGTCTTTTTTCGGATATATCAGAACTGCCTGACGGCTCGCTCGAAAGCTCAAGCGTTTCTCCGTCGGGTGAAAAGGTGATGAACATATACCTTGTGAAAAATAATCTCGGTGTAGCCGTAAGGGGCGAGATTATAAACAGCAATGGCAGTCACAATATTTTTTGGCAAACGGGCATCGACCATGTTGAAGCCCTTTGGTTAAATGACGATACCGTTGTTATAAATGAAATTCCGCTTAACGCCGATGACACCTTCGGATACGATTGCCGCCGCGGATATTCGCTTTTCGACGAGGGTTCGCTTGAACAAAACTTTACAAATTTTGAAGGGCAGTATGAATAAAAACGATATTATAAAGCTTGAAATTACCGACATATCTCATGAGGGCAGCGGAATAGGCAAATATAACGGCACAGCCGTGTTTGTGCCGCTTACAGCCGTGGGTGATGTAATATACGCCCGCATTTTAAAGCTTAAAAAGAATTATGCCTTTGCAAAATGCGAGCAGATAATACAACCGTCAAAGCTGCGTATCAACGCCGATTGCGATGTGTTTTCGCGTTGCGGCGGCTGTGTGTTTCGCCATATAAGCTATGATGCCGAGGTGAAATTGAAACAAAACCGCGTAATGCAAACCATGCGCCGTATAGGCGGTGTAAAAATTGACCCTATGCCCTTAATTGCGGCAGAACAACCCGACAGATACCGCAACAAAGCCGTTTACCCCGTGGCAGACGGCGGATTTTTAGGCTTTTATTCGCACCACTCACACAGGGTTATACCCTGCGGAGACTGTATGCTTCACCCTAAAATGTTTAATACCGTATGCAATTTGTTTACCGCTTTTGTGCAAAAATATAATATTTCGGTTTACAGCGAACAAACAAACAGCGGCTTACTGCGAAGGCTTTATATCCGTTACGGCGCTCAAACCGGTGAAGTAATGGTTTGCATTGTTATAAACGGCAATGACCTGCCTTACAAAAGCGAGTTTATCGAAGATTTAAAGTCAGTTTTAGGGCAAAGCCTAAAAAGTGTTATTTTAAACATAAACACCAAAAACACCAATGTTATTTTAGGTGATAAAAATATCTGCGTTTACGGCAGGGAATACATATATGATGTTTTATGCGGCATAAAGGTGCGCATATCGCCAGATTCTTTTTATCAGGTTAATCACGGTATGGCCGAAAAGCTTTACAAAAAGGCCGCAGAATATGCGGCGGCTGACGGCAAGAACATACTCGACCTGTATTGCGGCGCAGGAACCATAGGTCTTTCAATGGCAAAGGGCGCAAAAAGCGTTATCGGCGTCGAAATTGTTGAAGCGGCGGTGCGTGACGCCACCGACAATGCAAAAGAAAACGGCATAGATAACGCGCGTTTTATATGCGGCGATGCGGCTCAGGCGGCAAAGGTTTTAAAATCCGAAAGCGTTTCGGCCGATGTGGTAATTCTTGACCCGCCGCGCAAGGGTTGTGCTGAAGACTTGCTTGAAACCGTTGCAAACGATTTCTCGCCCGAAAGAATAGTTTATGTGTCTTGCGACGTAGCAACACTTGCACGCGACACCGCAATTTTAGAGAATTTAGGCTACAAATTGCAGGAGTACACCCCTGTTGATATGTTCCCGAGAACAGCGCATACAGAATGCTGTGTTCTTTTCAAGAGTATTTAATTACAAAATTGCATATAATTTTTAATCTGCGCTGTATAAAAGACTGCTTTTATACAGCGCCGTTATTATATTTTTATACCGTTTTACATATCATTGCTTATAGGGGGTAAAATTTATGAAAACATTTAAAAGGCTTTTAATCGCAGTGCTTTTAGGCAGTCTTTTAATATGTACTGCTTTTTCGGCAAACGCCACGGTGTCAAGCGAATGTGATATTTCGGACTTGGAAATTCCGATTGACGCTGCGGTTACCGATGCCGCAATAGGAACACAGCTTGATATAAAGGCTAAATCGGCAATTTTAATGGAGGTAAACACCGGCAGAATTCTTTACGAGATGAATCCCGACGAAAAACTGCCGCCCGCTTCTATTACTAAAATTATGTCGCTGCTGCTTGTAACCGAAGCTATTGACAGCGGTAAAATGTCGGTTGAAGATGTAATAACCGCCGGCGAGCACGCCTGCAGTATGGGCGGGTCGCAAATATGGCTTGAGCCGGGCGAGAGCATGACGGTTGACGACCTATTAAAAGCGGCGGTAATCGCCTCTGCAAATGATGCTACCGTGGCTTTGGGCGAGGCAATTGCCGGCAGTGAAGAGGGATTTGTGGCCATGATGAACAAAAAGGCCGCAAGCCTCGGTATGACTAATACCCACTTTGCAAACGCAACGGGGCTTGACGCCGAGGGTCATATATCATCGGCGCACGATGTTGCGATTATGTCGGCCGAACTTATAAAGCACGATTTAATAAAAAACTATTCAACCGTTTGGATGGACACCCTGCGTGACGGCAAAAGCGAGCTTGTAAACACCAACAAGCTTGTAAGATTTTATGAAGGCACAACCGGTCTTAAAACGGGCACAACCTCGGGTGCCGGATATTGCCTTTCGGCAACCGCCGAGCGAAACGGTCTTGAATTGGTTGCGGTTATTATGTCGGGTGACACCTCTGCCGACCGTTTTAACGGGGCAAAAAAACTGCTTGACTACGGTTTTGCGAATTACGAATACGCATCGGTTGTACCCAAGCTCGAACAAACCGAGCTTGCCGTTAAAAAAGGCGTTGTGAAAAAGGTTAAAATAACCGCCTCCGACAGCTTCGGCGCTTTGTTTAAAAAGGGCGAGGCTTCGGCAATCACTCAAAAATTGAATTTAAAAAGCGAACTTACCGCACCCGTAAAAAAAGATGATGTTGTAGGCACGGTAGATTTTTATTTAAACGATGAACAGGTGGGAAGCGTGAATATAACCGCCGCCGAAAATGCAGAAAAATTAAGCTTTTTAACCGCCTTTTTTTGGATACTGCGCGGAATTATTGAATGATAAAACAAAGTTTTTGCGACAATCTGCGTAATATGCTTGCAAATCTACATAAAATAATGTAAAATATAAATAAAGGGGCAGGTCTTTGTATCTTGCCCAATTAAAAACAAGGATTGGTTTAGAATGTCACTTAATTTCAACAGTGCGTACGCTAAAGATTTTATACGCGAAAACGATATAAAAGGGCTTTTGGGTCAGGTTTCCGACGCCCACAAAAAGATTAACGAAAAAAGCGGATTGGGCAACGACTTTTTAGGCTGGGTTGATTTGCCGTGCAATTATGACAAAGAGGAATTTGCCCGCATTAAAGCGGCGGCAAAAAAAATTCAGTCCGACACCGATGTTCTTATAGTTATAGGTATAGGCGGCTCTTATTTGGGCGCCCGTGCCGCTATTGAATTTTTAAAGGGTCCGTATTATAACACCGTTCGTGACGGTGTGCCCGAAATTTATTTTTCAGGCAACAGCATAAGCGGTTCAACACTTGCCGACCTGCTTAAAATTTGCGAGGGCAAGCGTGTTTCGGTAAACATTATTTCAAAATCAGGCACCACCACCGAGCCTGCCGTTGCATTCCGCGTATTCCGCAAATTGCTCGAAGAACGCTACGGCGAGCAAGAGGCTGCAAAACGCATTTATTGCACAACCGACAAGGCGCGCGGCACACTTAAAGCGCTTGCCGATGAAAAGGGCTATGAATGCTTTGTAGTGCCCGACGACGTAGGCGGCAGATTTTCGGTTCTTACCGCGGTAGGTCTTTTGCCTATTGCCGCAGCCGGCTGTGATATTGACGCGCTTATGGCAGGCGCGCAGGCCGCCGCAAAAGATTACAATGCAGAAAACATTGACAAGAACCCCTGCTATCAGTACGCGGCGCTTCGCAACGCATTCTACCGCAAGGGCAAGTCGGTTGAACTGCTTGTATCATACGAGCCGCGCTTTACAATGATGGCAGAATGGTTTAAGCAGCTGTTCGGCGAAAGCGAAGGCAAAGACAACAAGGGCCTGTTCCCCGCCTCTGTTACCTTTTCTACCGACCTTCATTCTATGGGTCAGTTTGTTCAGGACGGCTCGCGCATAATGTTTGAAACGGTTGTTACCATAGGCGACAACGGCAGTGATGTTGTTATCGAAAAGGAAGATAACGACGGCGACGGTCTTAACTTCCTTGCAGGTAAGACAATGTCTTTTGTTAATCAAAAGGCGTTTGAAGGAACCGTGCTTGCTCACACCGACGGCGGTGTGCCTAACCTTGTAATTTCGATAGACAAAGCCGATGAGGAAAATTTGGGCAGACTCATCTATTTCTTTGAAAAGGCATGTGCGGTATCGGGTTATCTGCTCGGTGTAAATCCGTTTGACCAACCCGGAGTTGAAAGCTATAAAAAGAATATGTTTGCGCTTTTGGGCAAACCGGGATATGAAGATATGAAGGCCGAGCTTGAGGCAAGATTGTCAAAATAAAAAAGTAAAACAGCCGTGACTCACGGTAAATATAAAGGAGTTGTTTTATATGATTAAACTTATTATAGGAAAAAAGGGCGCGGGTAAAACCAAACGTTTAGTAGAACTTGTAAACAATGCTGCGGAAACCAGTCTCGGAAATGTTGTTTGTATTGAAAAGGGCGGCACACTTACATTTTCGGTAAGCCACAAGGCGCGTCTTATTTATGCCGACGATTTTTCAATCTGCGGTTATGACGAATATTACGGTTTGCTTGCAGGCGTAAAGGCAGGCAACAACGACATAACACACATCTTCGGTGACGCTACATTGCGCATAGGCTCACGCAATTATGATGAGTTTGCGGCATTTTTGAAAAGACTTTCAAAAATTGAAGATGTTGAATTTACCTTCACCGTTTCGTGTGATGAATCGGAGCTTCCCGCCGAAGTTTTCGAAGTAGCAGAAAAAATTTGATTGTACTTACAAATACAGTTTTTCGACAGACTGAAGCTCCGAGATTACAAACCTCGGAGCTTTCTTTTATGCCCGTATGTTATATTCGCAACTTCATTTGTTAAAAACAAAAGTGCCGCCGTGTTTGGAAGTGCCATAAGCCCGTTTAAAATTTCGGCTATAACCCATACCGCATCGGCACGGAAAACTGCGGCAGGTATCATAGCCGAAACAAACAGAATTAAAAAAATATTTTTAGATTTTTCACCAAATAAAAAGGCTGCAAATTTTGCGCCGTAAAGTCCCCATCCCACCGTTGACGAAAAGGCGAAAATACATACTATCGGGCAAAAAACAAAAATAACATTTTTGCCGTAAACCTGCGTTAATGCGCCGAGCGTAAGACTTGACGCGCCGTCAACTCCGTACTCGATATTCCCCACGCAAAGCAGCGTAAGGGCGGTAAGGGTGCAAACCACAACCGTATCTATAAAAACCTCCATAACGCCCATAAGACCTAAACTTATCTCGTCGCCGTCACTGCAGGCGTATGCCGTAGGCGCGGTGCCCAACCCTGCTTCGTTCGAGAAAACGCCGCGTGACATTCCGAAGCGCAGACTAATAAAAGCCGAGCCTATCGCCCCGCCTGTTACGGCCTTTGAATTAAAAGCGCCCAAAAAAATATCTTTAAACGCGGCTGGTATTTTTGTGTAATTTGCGGCGATTGCGCCCACCGTAAGCGCTATATATAAAACGGTCATAACGGGTATAACCTTTTCACAAAACCGCCCCGTTGCACCGTCATTTTTTAATACGGCGGAGCAAACCGCCGCGCTTGCTGCGCCGACGGCAAGCTTTGCAAAAAATATTACGCGCGGCGAAGCGCCTGTGGCTGTGCTTATAAGTGTGCCGACGCTTGCCGACATTGTGTTTATTTGAGTCATATTGCCCACGCCGAAGGATGCCGCCACACCGCAAAGACAAAAAACCGTGGCAAGCGGAGCAAAAAAGGCGGGAAGCGCATTTTTTATGTAATACATAGCGCCGCCTATATAACTGCCGTCGCTGTTTGTTTCTCTGTAGCGCACAGCCAGCGCAATTTCGGCAAATTTTACCGTCATACAAAAAACAGACGACGCCCACATCCAAAACACAGCGCCCGGTCCGCCCAAAGCAACGGCGCCGGCAACGCCCACTATATTGCCTGTGCCCATTGTGGCGGAAAGCGCCGTACTTGCCGACTGTAACGGCGTTAAACGGTTTTGACCGCTTTCGCGCTTTCCACCCCCGAAAAACAGTTTTGCTGCCAGTCCCAAATGGCAAATTGCAAAAAAATTTGTACGAAGGCTCAATATAACGCCGGTAAAAAATATTAACAGCAGTGTAGGTGCGCCCCATACCGCAGAGTTTATTTTATTTAAAATTTCCACCCGCCTGCCGCCGCCTTTTCAATAAATTTGAATTTTTTTGAAATTAACTATTGATTTTATTAAAGTTTTGTGATATTATACTATGGCGGTTAAATCAGACCGCAACAATTTAATTTGTTTTGCGCCGGTAGCTCAGCTGGATAGAGCGTCTGGCTACGGACCAGAAGGTCGGGAGTTCGAATCTTCTCCGGCGCGCCAAACAAAAAAGTTCACTCCTTACGAGTGGGCTTTTTTGTTTTGTGTAATCAGACGGAGGAGATTCGAACAGGGCGGTTCGTCAAAGACGAATTGCAACCTTTCGGTGAACGGTTGCAAAGCCCGCGTGCGTGTCGGCGGCGTTGACGCCGAGCGAATCTTCTCCGGCGCGCCAAAAAATAAAGCTCTTCTTCGGAAGGGCTTTATTTTTATCCAATCCGAAGGATTGGTATGTAATCGCCGTCAGGCGTATGTAATCCGTTTGCCGTGCAAACGGTATGTCTTCAAGTCGCAAGACTTGTATGTTTTATTTCTTCGGATTGATTACATACCACCTACGGTGGATAACATACATTTCTTCGAAATGCTTACATACCGCAACAAGTTGCGGATTACAATCACGGCGTTGCCCTGATTACATACATTTTCTTACGAAAATGATTACATTCCGTCTTACGACGGATTGCATACAGCCGGATAGTATGCAGCATATTAAAGCAAGAAATTTAACACCGTTCTTTTTTGAACACCCATCACAAACAGAAAAGTTCACTTTTTAAGCGGGCTTTTTTATTTTTTTATCAAACAGCATACCGCCAAATAAATTGCCGTAATAAACACCGATATATTTAAGGTGCCGCTCGCCCAAAAATATACGCCGAGTAAAAACACCGAAAAAGCAAAAACGGCGGTTATTATGCGAACTGTTCGTTCGGCTTTGTATATATCGGTAAAGCGAGATAATAAAAGTGTTAAAAGAGTACCGCCGTCAAGCCCCGACACAGGCATTAAATTAAACACCGCTATTACAAGATTAAGGGTTGCAAATATAAGTGACTGACGGCTGTCGAAAATGTAATAATTTATAAAAAGAACGCCGCACACAACAAAATTTGCCGCGCTTCCGCATACGGTTATTGCCGCCTCACCGCATTTTTTGGGTGAAAAACCCCGCACAATTTGCACGCTTGTAGGTATCAGGCGTATTGCTTTCGGCTGACAGTCTGCCGCCCACATGGCAAGCATGTGTCCGCTTTCGTGAATAAACACGGCAAAAAGCGTGGGTATTACAAGCCCCGTGCGGTCAATGCAGAGCATAAAGCACAGCACCGCACAAAACAAAAACGATATGTAAACCTCTGTTCCGAAAAATTTGAATTTCACGCTTTTTCTTCCTCATCAAAAAAGGCGGTTACGGTTGTTTCGTCTAAAATATTTTTTTGATACCATTTTTGTAATTTTGCGTAACTGCCTTCAAAAAAGAATTTAATTATTAAAATTGCAATCAATATCACCGCCATACATATCGCTTGAGTTATACATATAGGTATATACATATTTTTAGGCTTGTTTTCTGCCGTGTTGTTTTGTTCTTCTGTCAAATTAAGGCACCCCTTGTAACAAATTAAAAATTATGATACAATACATATATATTTTAAGAAAGGCCAAGTTTATGCCATTTTTACCGCTTACAGAAAAAGAAATGAACCAGCGCGGCTGGGACCGCGCCGATATAATAATAATTACGGGCGACGCTTATGTGGATCACCCGTCCTTCAGCACGGCCATTGTATCGCGCGTGCTGGAGGCGGCGGGCTTTAAGGTTTGCATTATTTCACAGCCGCGAAGTGATGAAGACTACAAGCGATTCGGCGCACCAAAACTCGCTTTTTTTATAAACAGCGGTAATATCGACTCTATGGTGGCTCACTACACCGCCGCAAAAAGAAAGCGCAGTGACGACGCATATACGCCGGGCGGCAAGGCGGGTGCCAGACCCGACCGTGCGGTAATTGTATATTCAAAGGCGGTTCGCCGTATTTTCGGCGATATTCCCGTTTGTATAGGCGGTATCGAAGCGTCGCTTCGCCGCTTTGCACATTATGATTATTGGGATAACGCCGTTCGCCCGTCAATTCTTATTGACTCTGACGCCGACCTACTTATGTACGGAATGGGTGAAAAACATGTTGTAGAAATTGCAAATCGACTCAAAAGCGGCGAAAATATCAACGATATGCACGATATACTCGGCACCTGCTATGCCGTAAACACCACCGATTACAAAGTTCAAAGTGCAAAAGAGTGCCCGAGCTTTGAAGCAGTGCGCGAAAACAGTGAAAACGGCAAACGAAAATACGCCGAGTCAACATATATTCAGCAAACCGAGCACGACGCCGTGCGGGGCAAAACGGTAATTCAGCGTCACGGCAATAAAATTGTAGTGCAAAATCCACCCATGCCGCCGCTTACAACCGAAGAAATGGACGCAGTGTATTCACTGCCCTTTATGCGCGACTATCACCCGAGCTATGAGGCATTGGGCGGCGTGCCGGGTATAAAAGAGGTTAAGTTTTCGGTAATACACAACCGCGGTTGCTACGGCGCGTGTAATTTTTGCGCGCTTGCATATCACCAAGGCAGACAGGTGAGCTGCCGCAGTCACGAGTCGGTTATAAACGAGGTTAAGGCAATTGCCGAAATGCCCGATTTTAAGGGTTACATACACGATGTAGGCGGGCCGACGGCTAATTTCAGAGCGCCAAGCTGTAAGGGCCAGCTTGAACGCGGTCTTTGCAAGAACAAAAAGTGTCTGGCGCCCAATATGTGCCCCGCGGTAGAGGTTGACCACAGCGACTACTTAGAGCTTCTTCGCGAACTTCGAGGATTACCTAAAATCAAAAAAATATTCATTCGCTCTGGAATTCGCTTTGATTATCTTATAGCCGATGACAACGAGGAATTCTTTAAAGAACTTGTCGAGCACCATATAAGCGGCCAGCTGAAGGTTGCGCCCGAGCATTGCTCTGCCCGTGTGCTTGACTGTATGGGCAAGCCGCATATAAATGTGTATGAACGATTTAAAAAGCGTTTTTATGAGCTTACCGAAAGCGTTGGCAAAAAGCAGTTTTTAGTACCGTACCTTATGTCGTCACACCCCGGCAGCACCATAAACGACGCCATTGAGCTTGCGCTCTTTTTAAAAAAAGAGGGGCTTCACCCCGAACAGGTGCAAGATTTTTACCCAACACCCGGCACAATTTCAACCTGTATGTTCTATACTGGGCTAAACCCTATGAACATGCAAAAGGTTTATGTTCCGCGCACACCCGAGGAAAAGGCACAACAGCGCGCTCTTTTGCAGTATTACAAGCCCGAAAACCGACAGTTTGTGCTTTCGGCACTCAAACGCGCAGGCAGACTTGACCTCATAGGTTACGGCAAAAACTGCCTTGTTGCCCCCGACAAATCGTCGGTTAACACCCGTGGCGGTGCCAACGCCGGACTTAAAAAGAAAAAGAAAACCATTAGAAATATACACAAACCAAAAAAGAAACAGGTGTAAAAATGAAAAT
>CAJMBP010000020.1 GCA_905211675.1 uncultured Oscillospiraceae bacterium | reverse complement strand
AAACGGCACATAGTAAAGAAAAGATTTAAAAAATTTGTTTGTGATTTTGCGCTTTAAAAGCGCCAACGGCAGCATGCGTATAAGGTAGGTTACTGCCGCCATTATAAATATGTAAACAAATATGCTTTTATCCATTTTGAGCCTCCTCCTTTACGGGGAAAAGCCATGCCGCCGCACCCGCAATAACCACAGTGAGAATAATCACCCTGAATCCCGAAGAAATCGCTTTTAATAAAGGGGTTACGGCAAAGGCGAGGCTTAACAGCATTGAAATTGCCACAACTCCCAGCAAAACTCGGTTGGTTTTTGTAGGCGGCACTATTATTGCAATAAACATTCCGTAAAGCGCCACGCCCAAAGCGCTTAAAATCCGCGCGGGCAAAAGACTGCCCGAAAGACAGCCGAGCGCAGTACCGAGCACCCAACCCGGCCAAGACACCGCGATAATGCCGTAGCAATATGCAGGCGGCACATTTTCTTCACTGTAAGCGCTCGATACGCCGAAAATCTCATCGGTTACACCGAAGGCAATTAAATACCTGTGGTACGGCTTTATTTTCTCGTCAAATCGCTGTGACAGCGACGATGACATAAGACAGTAGCGCAGGTTTATTATAAGCTGTGTCAGAGCCATTTCAACATAGCTTGCCTGCGAGGCTATTACCGAAAGCGCGGCAAACTGACCTGCGGAGGTAAGATTTGCGGCAGAAATAAGTATTGCCTGCGCCGACGAGATGCCGGCATTTTTTGCCGCAATACCGAATGTGAAGGCAACGGCCAAATAGCCTAAAAATATCGGTATTCCGTCTTTGAAACCTTTTTTAAAAAAATCGAAGTTGCTCATTTATTCATAACCTTTATTTTGATTGACATTATTTTTGTTAAATATTATAATTATTACGGTTAACTGTTGCAGGGCAAAAAGATACTGCCGTATTCGCTGCTTTGTGCCATAGAAACAAAGTCGCAGTCGCCCACAATTACATGGTCGATAAGCTGCACCCCTATTTCAGACAGCAATTTTGCCGCCGATTCGGTTACACGGCGGTCGCTGTCACTCGGCACGGCTATGCCGCCCGGGTGATTATGGCAAAGCACCGCCGCAGTGGCTTCGCGCTTTAAAACCGTTTTTGCAAGCTCGCGAAGCGACAGCCCCACCGAGCTTATGTCGCCCTCGCCCATAAAATCAAAGCTTATAAGCCTGCCCTTTGTATCAAGGCACATTACCGAAACCCTTTCGCGCAGTTCGCCTATGTACTGCGTAAACACATATTCGCCTATTCGGTCCAGCCCCGAAAACGTCGGCTTTTCTTCCGACTTATCGTGTAAATATCGGCGTGCTGTCGGCATTATCAGTTTAAGCAGTAATGCCGAGCGTTCGCTTAGTCCCTTAATTTCGGCAAGCTCCTCTATGGGCGCGTCAAGCACGGCGGCAACCGAGCCGTATTTTGCAACAAGCTCGTGCGCTATGGGGTTGGTGTCGGCCTGCTTGACACAGTAAAAAAGCAGAATTTCCAAAATTTTATGCGGCGGTGTGTTTTTATCAAAGCCGTGCTGTAAAAATTCACGTCTTATTCGGTCGCGGTGACCGCTGTGTATATTATCCACCGTTAATACCCCCAAAAGGATTTTATTATGAAAAGCTTTGAAATAACAAAAAACGATGCAAATCAGCGCCTTGACAGGTTTATATTAAAGGTCTGTCCGACAATGCCTCAGGCGCTTATGTATAAATACATTCGCTTAAAACGCATCAAGGTGAACGGAAAACGCGGCGAAATATCAACGCGTCTTAATGCAGGCGACAGGGTTGACGCATATATAAATGATGAGTTTTTTGCAGATGCCGCGCCTAAATATGACTTTTTAAGCTCGCCGGCAAGGCTTAATATTGTTTATGAGGACGAAAATATTCTGCTTGCCGACAAAGAGCAGGGGCTTATTGTTCACCCCGACAAAAACGAATACCGCGACACGCTCATAGGCAGGATACAGCATTATTTGTACCAAAAGGGCGAATACGACCCCAAGGCCGAAAACAGCTTTAAGCCCGCGCTCGCAAACCGCATAGACCGCAACACAGGCGGAATTGTTATAGCCGCCAAAAATGCCGAGGCGCTGCGCATACTGTGCGAAAAAATAAAAAACCGTGAGATAGATAAACGCTACTTGGCAGTGATTCACGGCACCCCGAAGCAAAAAAGCCAAACGCTTGAGGGTTATCTTGAAAAGAATTCCGATAAAAACAAGGTTTATTTAAGCGCAAAAAAAATCGAAAGCAACTTTACCGTAAAAACCCGTTATAACACGCTTGCTTCAAAAAACGGACTATCGCTTATCGAGGTTGAGCTTATCACGGGCAGAACCCACCAGATACGCGCACACATGGCGTCGATAGGTCACCCGCTTTTGGGTGACGGTAAATACGGCAAACTGCAAAACGACAAAAAAATGGGCTTTGACAAGCAGGCACTTTACTCATATAAATTGACATTTGATTTTACCACAGACGGCGGCATTTTGCAATACCTTGACGGCAAAACCTTTACGGTAAAAAGGGTATGGTTTGCCGAGCAGCTGTTCGGTGATACATATAAACAATTATTATAATTATGGGAGGATACATAATATGTCTTACAATGCGTCGGAAAGCCGATACGGCACCATGAAGTATAACAAGTGCGGCGAAAGCGGGCTTAAACTGCCGGCGGTGTCGCTGGGGCTTTGGCACAATTTCGGAACCTATGACAGTTTTGAGAATATGAAAAATATGTGCTTTACAGCCTTTGATAACGGCATTACACATTTTGACATTGCCAACAACTACGGCCCCGAAGCCGGAAGCGCCGAAAAGAATTTCGGAAAAATACTGCACGATGAAATGTCTGCCTACCGTGACCAAATGATTATAAGCACCAAAGCGGGATACTATATGTGGCAAGGCCCTTACGGCGATTTGGGCAGCCGCAAATATTTGCTTTCGAGCCTTGACCAAAGCCTTAAAAGATTAGGCCTTGATTATGTTGATATTTTTTACCATCACCGCCCCGACCCCGATACGCCGCTTGAAGAAACAATGGGTGCTCTGGCACAAGCGGTTAAAAGCGGCAAGGCGCTCTACGCGGGACTTTCAAACTATGACGGCGCTACTATGAAACGCGCATCGCAGATTTTGCGTGAAATGCGTTGTCCGTTTGTTATAAATCAAAACTCATATTCAATCTTTAACCGCGGTATAGAGCATAACGGGCTTTTAAGCGAGGCCGAAAACGAAAAGAAGGGCGTTATAATTTTCAGCCCGCTTTCGCAGGGCTTGCTTACCAACCGTTATATCGACGGTATTCCTGCCGACAGCCGTATTAAAAAAAGCGGCGTTTTTCTTAAAGAAAGCAGCTTAACCGCCGAAAGATTAAATCAAATTCGCGCGCTTAACGATATTGCCGCCGAGCGCGGCGAAACATTGGCGCAAATGTCGCTTGCTTGGGTTTTGCAAAAAAGCGCCGTAACAAGCGTGCTTATAGGCGCGTCAAAGCCTGAGCAGATTATCGACAACATTAACGCCGTTCACTCTGCGCCTTTTACCGCCGAAGAACTTGAAAAAATCGACAAGATAGCGTTATAACAGACCGCTTTAAAATATTAAAACATTTTTCTTGACAAAAGGTACGCGTTGTGATAAAATATTCGAGCCGCATATTGTGGGCTTTGTAAGTTGCGCTCAAAAATTTGGGTGCGCGCCTATCTATAGCGAGACTGTAAAATATCAGGCAGGTGTAAAAAAATGTACGCTATTATCGAAACGGGCGGTAAGCAGTACCGCGTAGAAAACGGTGATGTTATCTATGTGGAAAAGCTTAACGCAGAGGTTGATTCCGAAATCACCTTCGACAAAGTAGTTGCTGTAAGCAACAGAACTTTAAAGGTTGGTAAGCCCTATGTTAAAGACGCTTTTGTAAAAGGTACCGTTCTTAAAAACGGCAAGGGTAAAAAGGTAACCGTGTTTACCTACAAGCCCAAGAAGAGCAGTTCACGCAAAATGGGTCACAGACAGCCTTACACAAAAGTACAGATTACCGAAATCGGCTAATTTGTTATGACGCAGGTTAAATTTCTGTTAAAGGGCGAAAGCATTTACGGTTTTGAAATTAAGGGTCACAGCTCACGCGACTGCAATGATGACGAGGGCGCTTTGGTGTGTGCGGCGGTATCCTCCGCGGCATATATGGCGGCAAATACAGTTACCGAGGTAATCGGTGACAGCTGCAAGGCGGCAGTCAGCGACGCGCTTATGCGCGTAGAGGTCGAAAACCCCTGCAAAGAAACAGTCGCTGTGCTTTTAGGGCTTAAACTTCATTTGACCGAGCTTTCCAAGCAGTACGGTAAACGAATTAAAATAACTACGGAGGTGTAGATAATGTTAAAGTTAAACATTCAGTTGTTCGCTCATAAAAAAGGTATGGGTTCTACCAAGAACGGCCGTGACAGCGAAGCGAAGCGTCTTGGCGTTAAGCGTGCAGACGGTCAGTTCGTGCTTGCAGGCAATATACTCGTTCGCCAAAGAGGAACACATATTCACGCAGGTAATAATGTAGGCCGCGGCTCCGATGATACTTTGTTTGCGCTTATTGACGGTAAGGTTAAGTTTGAGCGCGTAGGCAGAGATCGTAAGCAGGTTAGCATCTACGCTGTGGAGCAGTAATTAAAAATTAAAATTTTTTTCGGGCGGCGAACTTTTGAAAAGTACGTTCGCCCGATTTTTGTTATATTTTGTATTAAAAAAGGTGATACTATGAAAAACTGTCATGTATGCGGTTTTGAATGTGAAAACGCCGCCGAAATATGCCCTTTGTGCGGCGCGGAGCTTAAAACATTTGAGCTTTATGAGCAGGAGCTTAAGGAGGCCGAAGAGCAGGAGCAAAAAAAAGCCGCCGAAGAGGCGCTTATAATTAAAAATCCCATGTTGGCCGCTTCGGTTGAAAATGTTGTTGTTGCCGAAATTTATAAGGATGTTCTGCGCGATAACGGCATTCACTTTACCTGCGACGAAAGCGACGACAGTATGCAAATAGTTTTCGGCGGCGGCTTCAGCGCAGTCGATATTTATGTAAACGAGCAGGACCTTGAAAAAGCACAGCAGCTTTATGACGAGGTTGAAAATGCTCAGACCGACTTTGAAGGCTTTGAAGAATTTGAGGAAGAATAATATATGTTTGTAGATATAGCAAATATACATTTAAAAGCAGGCGCGGGCGGCAACGGCGCTGTGTCTTTTCACCGTGAAAAGTATGTAGCCGCAGGCGGTCCCGACGGCGGTGACGGCGGGCGCGGGGGCGATATTATTTTTCAGGCAGACGATAATCTTTCAACCCTTGCCGATTTTCGCTACAAGCGTAAATATTGCGCCGAAAACGGCGAAAACGGAAAAGCGGGGCGTTGCAGCGGTAAAAAAGCGCCGTCGCTTTTGATTAAGGTTCCGCGCGGAACGCTTGTAAAAGAAGCCGAAACGGGCAGAATAATCGCCGATCTTTCTGACAATGAACCTATTGTTGTTGCAAAAGGAGGCAACGGCGGCTGGGGTAATACCCATTTTGCAACATCTACCCGGCAGATACCCCGCTTTGCAAAAAACGGAAATCCGGGCGAAGAGCTTGATGTAACGCTTGAACTCAAACTGCTTGCCGATGTCGGACTTATCGGTTTTCCGAATGTTGGCAAATCTACCTTTCTTTCGGTAGTAAGCGAGGCAAAGCCTAATATTGCAAACTATCATTTTACAACCCTTACTCCCGTGCTGGGTGTAGTGCGAATCGGCGAGGGCAGTTCGTTTGTTATGGCGGACATACCCGGACTTATCGAGGGAGCGAGCGAGGGCGTAGGCTTGGGGCACGAATTTTTGCGCCATGTAGAGCGTTGCCGTATGCTTGTTCATGTTATCGATGTTTCGGGCAGTGAGGGCCGTGACCCGATTGACGATTTTGAAAAAATCAACGCCGAGCTTTCGGCTTTCAGCGAGGAACTTGCAACCAGACCGCAAATAGTTGTAGGTAATAAATGCGACCTTTGCGAAGAGGAAGATGTTCGGAACATAGCAAAGTATTTTGAAGACAAAGGCTATAAATTCTTTCCTGTTATGGCGGCCATTGCCGAGGGCACGCAGGATGTTATAAATTATGTGGCGGCATGTCTTGCAAAACTACCTGCCATAAAGGTTTATGAGGCCGAGCCTAAGCCGCAGCTTGATTTGTCGCAAGACAAAAAGCGCACATTTAACATACGTGTTTGTGACGGAGTCTATTTTGTTGAAGACGCTCCGTGGATAATGGATGTTATGAATCAGGTTGACCCTAACGATTATGAGTCGTTGCAGTATTTTGAACGCGTTATGCGTCAAACCGGTATTATCGACGCCCTGCGAGGAGCCGGTATTCAAGAGGGCGACACCGTAAGCGTGTATGATGTAGAGTTTGATTATATATCGTAAATTTGCTGTTTCGGTCTGAAAGGTTTGAGTTTTATGGAAAATGTAAATTTATTAAGCCCGTCTGTTTTGGCATTTGTCGGCGACGCTGTGTACGGCCTTATGGTGCGCACACGCCTTGCCGAAATAAATCGCTCGTCGGGCGATTTACATACTCTTTCGGTAAAATATGTAAATGCGGCGGCACAGTCCGAGGCGTTTCACAAAATTGAAAACAGTCTTACCGAAAAAGAACTTGCGGTTTTCAGACGCGGCAGAAATTTTCATACGGGAAACATACCTAAAAGTGCCACAAGCGGCGAATATCATACCGCTACGGGTCTTGAGTGCCTGTTTGGTTTTTTGCATTTGTCGGATCAAAACGACCGTGCAAAAGAGCTGTTTAATATGATATGGTAAAAAGAATATAAACCTAAACCTCCGCACAAAATAGTCATGCGGAGGTTTTGTTATGCGAAAGAATATTTCAAAAACCACAGTGGATATAATATATTTTATTATCGGCGCCGCCGTATATTCAATAGCCGTAAATGTGTTTTTATCACCGAGCGGCATATCGCCCGGCGGCTTTACGGGAATTGCCGCCGTTTTAAATCATATTACATCACTGCCCACGGGCATTACGCTTTTTGCTTTAAACATACCCGTTTTAATCTTGGGGTATGTCAAAATGGGCGGACTGTTTATAATTAAAACCGCCGTTGCAACAGCGCTCACATCATTCGGAATAGACATCACCGCCAAAATCATACCGCCGCTTAAAACCGACGCAATTCTATCATCGGTTTTCGGCGGAATACTTATGGGTGTGGGATTAAGCCTGACGATGCTGCGCGGAGCCACAACCGGCGGAGTAGATATTATAGGTAAGCTCGTAAACCGTAAATATCCGCATTTAAGCGTGGGAAAAATTATTCTTATGGCAGACGGAGCCGTAATATTTCTTAATGCACTTGTATATAAAAATGCCCAAAGCGCGCTCTATTCGGTAGTGGCTATCTACGCTTCAACCCGTATGATGGACACCCTGCTTTACGGTGCTGACAGGGGCAAAATAATTTATATAGTAACAGATAAGGCAGATTATATATGCCGAGAGATAAACGGTACGCTGGGCAGGGGCGTTACAAAGCTTTCGGTAGTGGGAGGCTATACAGGCGAGGCGCGAACCATGCTTATGTGCATTGTGCGCGCTCACGAGGCCGCCGCCGTGCACGATGCCGTAAGGCAGTATGACAACCGCGCGTTTATAGTTGTGACCGATGCCGGCGAAATAATCGGCGAAGGCTTTAAACCGCAGTATTAAACCACAATATATAGTGTTTGCTTTTGCGTTACCCTCAAAATAAAAAAACGATACAAAAATATCCGTTTATTTGCACAAAAATATAAATCAAAATTCATTAAAAATATAAGAATTTTTCGCAAAAAAATGCTTGCAATTACGCTACGGTTGTGTTATTATTCTAAGGCACGTTGCGAAAATGCGGCGTAAAACATGCGTTGATGCGGGAGGTGGCCCATCTCGAATGGGGAAATTTCCGCGGAGTATGTCCGATTTTAAACCGGGCGAAAGAACTTGGAGGCACCGTAGGTTACTTGCGAAACCTCAGGTGTCGCGGCGATGCGAGTCGCTGCTCCGGAATTGCGCTAACCCCAGCAATTGCCGGTTTTATGTTGTGCCGCAAAGAAACGCACGGCACGGTGTAAGTTTTGCCCGCCAACTAATCAAGGAGGCGAATTTTCACATGGCAGTGAAAGAAAAAATCCGAATTCGTATCAAAGGTTACGACCACGCACTTGTAGACCAGTCCGCTGAAAAGATAGTGGAAACCGCTAAACGTACAGGCGCAAGGGTTTCAGGTCCCGTACCGCTACCCACCGAAAAAGAAGTCGTAACAATTCTCCGTGCTGTTCACAAATATAAGGACAGCCGTGAGCAGTTCGAAATGAGGACGCACAAAAGGCTCATCGATGTAATCAGACCTTCAAACAAAACAGTTGAAGCTCTTACAGGTCTTGAGCTCCCCGCCGGTGTAGAAATCGAAATCAAGCTCTAATACATTATATTATATATGTATTAAAGTTTCATTTATTTACTGCACCCACGGTCATGTCAGCGAAAGCTGACCAATAACCAAAATGGAGGAAAAAACAATGAAAAAGGCAATCATTGGCAAAAAGCTCGGTATGACTCAGCTTTTTGACAACAATGGTAATGTTGTTCCGGTTACTGTTATCGAAGCAGGCCCCTGCGTAGTAGCACAGAAGAAAACAACCGAGAACGACGGTTACGAAGCTGTTCAGGTAGGCTACGGCGACCTTAAGGCTTCTAAGGTAAACAAGCCCGCAAAGGGTCACTTTGCAAAGGGCGATGTCGCTCCCAAAAAGGTGCTTCGTGAATTCAGACTTGAAGACACAAGCGCTGTTAATGTAGGTGACATCATTAAGGCTGACATCTTTGCCGAAGGCGACGCGGTTGATGTACGCGGTACTTCAAAGGGTAAGGGCTATGCCGGCACAATCAAACGCTGGAATTTTGCCCGCCTTAAAGAGTCTCACGGTACAGGCCCTGTTCACCGTCACGGCGGTTCTTTGGGCGCTTGCTCAAGCCCTTCACGCGTATTCAAGGGTAAAAAGATGGCAGGTCATCTCGGTCACGAGAGAGTTACGGTTCAGAACCTTAGCGTAGTTAAGGTTGACGCAGAAAAGAATATCATCGCTGTTAAGGGCGCCGTTCCGGGCCCCAAAGGCGGCATAGTAGTTCTTTTCGACAGCGTAAAAGCTTAATGGAAGGAGTGTTCAGTTATGCCAAATATTGCAGTTGTTGATATGACAGGTAAAAAGGTCGGCACTATCGACCTGAGCGATGCCGTTTTCGGTATTGCGCCCAACGCAGTAGTTATGCACGCAGCAGTTGTTAACTATCTTGCTAATCAGCGTCAGGGCACACAGTCCACTCTGACTCGTACAGAAGTTTCCGGCGGCGGTAAAAAGCCTTGGAGACAAAAAGGTACAGGCCATGCCCGTCAGGGCTCTACAAGAGCTCCCCAGTGGAGACACGGCGGTATCGTACACGCACCGAAGCCGAGAGATTATTCATACTCTCTCAATAAGAAGGTTCGCAAGCTTGCGCTTAAGTCTGCCCTTTCAGACAAGGTTCTCGGAGGAAATCTTATAGTTCTCGACGAATTTAAGATGGACGAATACAAAACAAAAATCGCAGCCGCTTGCCTTAACGCTATCGGCGCAGGTAAGAAAACATTGGTTGTTCTCGACAGCAACAATCCCTTTGCAGTAAAGAGTATTGCAAATATTAAGGGTGCTAAGGCTGCTCAGGTTAACACAATCAATACTTACGACATCATTAACGCTGACACACTTGTTGTTGTTAAAGGTGCCGTAGCAAAAATTGAGGAGGTGTACGCATAATGAAAGCTCCGCAGGACATCATTATTGCTCCGGTAATTACCGAAAAAAGTATGTCGGGCATTGCCGACAAAAAATACACCTTCAAGGTCGCCAAGGACGCTAACAAGCTTGAAATTGCAGACGCGGTTGAAAAGCTGTTCAAGGTAGACGTTGCCAAGGTAAACACCGTAAACGTACGCGGACAGAAAAGAAGAATGGGTCGTTATGAAGGTTACACTGCTTCATGGAAGAAGGCAATCGTTACCCTCAAGGCCGATTCAAAGACCATCGAATTTTTTGACGGTTTAATGTAATCTGTTCCAATACAGGAAATTACAGAATTTCCGGTGATGTATGAAGCGCAAAGGCGCTTCGCTAAGCCAAAACAGGAGAGTGAAACAAATGGCAATAAAGCATTATAAGCCTACTTCTAACGGCCGCCGCAATATGACAACAATGGATTATTCCGAGCTGTCAAAGGTAGCGCCCGAAAGAAGTTTGCTTGCCCCCGTAAAGAAAAATGCAGGCCGTAACAGCTATGGCCGCATAACCGTACGCCACAGAGGCGGCGGCAACCGCAGAAAGTACAGAATTATCGACTTCAAGAGAGAGCGTTTCGGTGTTCCGGCAACAGTTCTCACCCTTGAATACGATCCTAACCGTTCTGCATATATCGCCCTCGTTCAGTACGAAGACGGTGAAA
This sequence comes from uncultured Oscillospiraceae bacterium, assembly GCA_905211675.1. Classification (GTDB taxonomy): domain Bacteria; phylum Bacillota; class Clostridia; order Oscillospirales; family Acutalibacteraceae; genus UBA737. The sequence continues at coordinate 13,845 of CAJMBP010000020.1, read as the reverse complement.
AGAGATACATCATTGCTCCGCAAGACCTTAAGGTCGGCGATGTTGTAGTAAGCGGTCCCGATGCCGACATTAAAGCAGGCAACGCATTACCGCTTGTTAATATCCCCGTAGGTACATTCCTTCATAATATTGAGCTTTACCCCGGCAAGGGCGCTCAGCTTGCCCGCTCGGCAGGTAATATGGCTCAGCTTATGGCTAAGGAAAACGGTATGGCGCTCCTTCGTCTGCCTTCAGGCGAGCTTCGCAACGTACCCGAACAATGTATGGCTACAGTTGGCACGGTATCAAATCCCGAGCACGCCAACGTTAACTACGGTAAAGCAGGCCGTAAGCGCCACATGGGTTGGAGACCTACCGTTCGCGGTTCTGTAATGAACCCCTGCGATCACCCCCACGGCGGTGGTGAAGGTAAATCACCTATCGGTCGTCCGGGCCCTGTTACCCCTTGGGGTAAACCCACATTGGGCTATAAGACCCGCAAGAAGAATAAGGCCAGCGATAAGTATATCGTAAAGCGCCGTAAGTAAGTCGACGAAAGGAGAATTCATAATGGGAAGAAGCGTTAAAAAAGGACCTTATGTGCAACCCGTATTGCTAAAAAGAGTTCAGGAAATGAATGAAGCCGGTGAAAAGCGCGTGCTTAAAACTTGGAGCCGTTCATCTACCATATTCCCCGATTTCGTCGGTCATACTTTTGCAGTTCATGACGGTCGCAAGCATGTGCCCGTATATGTAACTGAGGATATGGTTGGTCACAAGCTCGGTGAGTTTGCACCTACAAGAACATTCAGAGGTCATGCCGGCGCAAAAACAACCGGTAAGTAAGCGGCCGAAAGGAGAGTTAACTATGGAAGCAAGGGCAACACTTAAATACGCCCGTATTTCACCCCGTAAGGTGAAGATTGTTTTGGATCTTATCCGCAATCAAGATGCTGAAAAAGCTATGGCTATACTCAAATTCACTCCTAAATCCGCTTGTGAATATTTAGAGAAGCTGCTCCATTCAGCAATGGCGAATGCCGAAGAAAAAAATATGGATATGGCAAGACTTTATGTTGCAGAATGCCTCGTATGCCCCGGTCCTATTCTTAAGAGAATACGTCCGAAGGATCACGGTCGTGCACATAGCATCTTAAAGAGAACAAGCCATGTTACAATCGTTCTTAAAGAACGTGACATTTAAGAAAGGGAGGTTAAGTTATGGGTCAGAAAGTTAATCCGCACGGTTACCGTGTAGGTGTTATTAAAAACTGGGACTCACGTTGGTTTGCCAATGACAGCACCTTTGGTGATACATTGGTTGAGGACTACAACCTCCGTAAATACCTCAAGAAAGTACTTTTCACAGCAGGTATTTCAAAAATCGAAATCGAACGTGACGACAAGCGTGTCAGACTGCACATTCACTGTGCAAAGCCGGGTATGGTTATCGGCCGCAACGGCGCTGAAATCGAGAAGTTAAAGACAACATGTCAAAACATGCTCGGTAAGCCCGTAGTAATCAACATTGTTGAAATCAAAAGCCCCGATGCAAACGCTCAGCTTGTTGCAGAGAATATTGCAGCGCAACTTGAAAAGCGTGTATCCTTCCGCCGCGCAATGAAGCTCTCAATCGGCAGAGCGATGCGCCTTGGCGTTAAGGGTATCAAAACTCAGGTTTCGGGCCGTCTCGGCGGTGCCGAAATTGCAAGAAGCGAACAGTACCATGAAGGCACCATTCCGCTTCAGACTTTAAGAGCAGACATTGACTACGGTTTTGCCGAGGCTAATACAACCTACGGTATAATCGGCGTTAAGGTTTGGATTTACAAGGGCGAGGTTCTTAACGAAAATCGCCGCACAAATAAAAGACAAGGAGGTTCACGCTAATGTTAATGCCTAAGCGTGTTAAATACCGTCGTGTTCAGCGCGGTCGTTTGACCGGTGCTGCATCTCGCGGTACAACCGTAACACATGGTGATTTCGGTCTTCAGGCAACCGAGCCTGCGTGGATCACCTCTAACCAGATAGAAGCTGCCCGTATTGCTATGACCCGTTATATCAAGCGTGGCGGTAAGGTTTGGATTAAAATATTCCCCGATAAGCCGATAACCGAAAAACCCGCCGAAACCCGAATGGGTTCAGGTAAAGGTTCACCCGAATATTGGGTAGCGGTTGTTAAACCCGGCCGTGTAATGTTCGAAATCGGCGGCGTATCCGAGGAACTCGCTCGCGAGGCTATGCGTCTTGCAGCAAACAAACTTCCTATCAAATGTAAGTTTGTAACTAAAGAGATGGGTGGTGAGCAGTAATGAATGCAAAGGAAATCAGAGAGCTTTCTGTATCAGAACTGGGCGAAAAGTTGGCTGACTTAAAGGACGAACTTTACAAACTGCGTTTCCAGCACGCCATTAACCAGCTCGACAACCCCATGCGAATTACTGCTGTCAAGAAAGACATCGCTCGCGTACAGACCATCATTCGCGAAGCAGAACTTAAAGACAGCGCTGACGCTTAAGGGAGGTAAACTGGAATGAGCGAAAGAAACCTTCGTAAAACAAGAGTAGGTAAGGTTGTAAGCGACAAAATGGACAAAACCGTTGTAGTTGCTATCGAAGACAACGTTAAGCACCCGCTTTATAAGAAGATTATCAAAAACACAATCAGATTAAAGGCTCATGATGAAAACAACTCTTGCGGCATTGGCGACAGAGTACTCATTATGGAAACCCGTCCTCTTTCAAAAGACAAGAGATGGCGCGTTGCCGAAATAATCGAAAAGGCTAAGTAAGTCTACAAGGAGGAAACCACTGTGATACAACAACAGAGTTACCTCAAGGTTGCCGACAACACCGGTGCTAAAGAAATTATGTGCATCCGTGTTCTTGGAGGCTCCAAAAGGAGGTATGCCAACATCGGTGATGTTATCGTTGCTTCTGTTAAAAAGGCCGCACCCGGCGGTACGGTTAAGAAGGGCGATGTTGTAAAGGCTGTTGTAGTTCGTTCTGCAAAAGGTCTTCGCCGTAATGATGGCACATACATTAGATTTGACGAAAATGCGGCTGTAATTATCCGTGAGGATAAAAACCCCCGCGGCACCCGTATTTTCGGACCGGTAGCCCGTGAGCTCCGCGAGAAGGATTACACAAAGATTCTTTCTCTTGCTCCGGAAGTACTTTAATGGGAGGTAAACGGAATATGAGTAAGCTTCACATTAAAACCGGCGATACCGTAGTTCTCCTTACGGGAGACGCTAAGGACCGCAAGAAAACCGGTAAGGTTCTTGAGGTTAGCCCAAGTGAGGGTAAGGTTATTGTTGAAGGTCTTAACAAGGTTAAAAAGCATGTTAAGCCCCGCAAGGCCGGCGACCCCTCGGGTATAATCGAAACCGAAGGCGCTATCTATGCCTGCAAGGTTCAGGTAGTTTGCCCTAAGTGCAATAAGCCTACACGCGTTGGTACAAAAATCAACGAGGACGGCTCAAAAAATCGCGTTTGTAAAAAATGCGGAGAAACTTTTTAAGAGATAAGGAGGACATGACTTATGTCAACGCTTGGAAACGAATACAAAAATTCGATTGCTCCTGCATTGATGACCAAATTTGGCTATAAGAGCGTCATGCAGATTCCGAAGCTCGAAAAGGTTGTTATCAATGTAGCCTGCGGTGAAGCAAAGGATAACTCAAAGGTTATCGATGCCGCAATCGCAGATTTAGGTTTAATCACCGGTCAGAAGGCAGTACCCTGCCGCGCAAAGAAGTCGGTTGCTAACTTCAAGCTTCGCGCGGGCATGCCCATAGGCGCAAAGGTTACCCTTCGCGGTGAAAGAATGTATGAATTTGTCGACAGACTGTTCAATGCGGCACTTCCCCGTGTTCGTGACTTCAGAGGCATCAACCCCAACTCCTTCGACGGCCGCGGCAATTATGCCATGGGTGTTAAGGAACAGTTGATTTTCCCTGAAATTGAATATGATAAAATCGACAAGGTACGCGGTATGGACATTATGTTCGTAACTACCGCCAAGACAGATGAAGAGGCTCGTGAGTTGTTAACTCTTATGGGCGCTCCGTTTGCGAAGTAAGGAGTAAGGAATTATGGCTAAAACATCTATGAAAGTTAAGCAGGCCCGTCCCGCTAAGTTTTCTACAAGAGAATACAACAGATGCAAAATCTGTGGCCGCCCCCATGCTTATCTTCGCAAGTACGGCATCTGCCGTATATGCTTCAGAGAGCTTGCCTACAAAGGCGAGATCCCCGGAGTTAAGAAGGCAAGCTGGTAAGGCGAGAATAGCTTAAGGAGGTTTACGGTATGCAAATCACCGATACAATAGCTGATATGCTTACGAGAATTCGTAACGCATCTGCAGCAAAACACGATTCGGTAGATGTACCGGCGTCCAAAGTAAAAAAGGCAATAGCCCAGATTTTGCTTGACGAGGGTTACATCAGCAGCTTCACCGTTATTGAAGACGGTAAGCAGGGCGTAATTCACATTGTTTTGAAATACGGTCCCAACAAAGCACAGACCATCACGGGCATTCGCCGTGTATCAAAACCCGGTCTGCGCATCTACACAAATGTAGAGGATATGCCTAAGGTAATGAAAGGCCTTGGCGTGGCAATCCTTTCCACCTCTAAGGGAATTATGACAGACAAGGCTGCACGCAAAGCCAATGTTGGCGGCGAAGTGCTTGCATTTGTTTGGTAAGGAGGTGCATCGGAATGTCAAGAATAGGTAAAAAGCCTATCGCAATACCTGCAGGTGTTGAGGTTAAGCTTGACGGTAACACCGTTACCGTTAAGGGCGCAAAGGGTACACTTAACTACACCCATAACGCCGACATCACCGTTGCAGTTGAGGGAAACGAAGTAATCGTTACCCGCCCCAGTGATGACAAAGAGCACCGCTCTTTGCACGGTCTTACCCGTACACTTATCGCAAACATGGTAACAGGTGTGTCTGAGGGCTACTCAAAAACACTTGAAATCAACGGCGTAGGTTACCGTGCTCAGAAACAGGGCAACAACCTTGTTATGAACTTGGGTTATTCACATCAGGTAATCGTTCCTGAGGTTGAAGGTATTAAAATCGAAGTACCGTCTGCTAACCAGATAGTTATCAGCGGTGCAGATAAGCAGTTGGTTGGCCAGTTTGCAGCCGATGTTCGCAAAAAGAGACCCCCCGAACCTTACAAGGGCAAGGGTATCAAGTACTCTGACGAGCACATCCGCCGCAAAGAAGGTAAGGCCGCTAAGGGCTCTAAGAAATAATAAAGGAGTGTATGAAATATGGTTAGCAAACCTAACAGCAATCAGGCAAGACTTAAGCGCCATGCTCGCGTTCGTTCAAAGATAAGCGGCACAGCAGCTTGTCCTCGCCTCGACGTATTCCGCTCCAACAGCAATATATATGCCCAGCTTATCGATGATGTAAACGGTGTTACACTCGCAGCAGCAGCTTCAAACGAAAAAGATTTCGGAATAAGCGGCGGCAACTGCGAAGGTGCGCACAAGGTTGGACAGTTAATCGCTGAACGCGCCGTTGCTAAGGGTATCACAGAGGTTGTTTTTGACCGCGGTGGTTACATCTATCACGGCCGTGTCAAGGAGCTTGCCGAAGGTGCCCGCGAGGGCGGCCTCAAGTTCTAAGAAGGAGGAGGAATACTTTTGGCTACAAATATTGACGCATCAACATTAGATTTACAGGAACGCGTAGTTGCTATAAATCGTGTATCCAAAACCGTTAAAGGCGGACGTATTATGAAGTTCTCGGCTTTAGTTGTTGTCGGCGACGGCAACGGAATCGTAGGCTACGGCCTCGGTAAAGCGGGCGAAGTTCCGGACGCTATCCGCAAAGGTATTGAGGATGCAAAGAAAAACCTTATTAAGGTTTCACTTAAGGGTACTACTATCCCTCACGAAATTATTGGTGAATTCGGCGCAGGCCGTGTGCTTTTAAAGCCGGCTGCAACCGGTACCGGTGTTATCGCCGGCGGTGCAGTTCGTGCCGTTGTTGAAATGGTCGGCATTAAAGACATTCGTACCAAGGCGCTTCGTTCCAATAATCCGTGCAATGTAGTTCGTGCAACAGTTGCAGGTCTTGCTGCTCTTCGTGACGCCAGCCAGGTTGCTGCAGTTCGTGGCAAAGATGTTAAGGAAATTATAGGTTAAGGAGGAGCAGCACTATGGCAACAAAGAAAAAGGCTGCCGGCCTTACTGTAAAACTCGTAAAGAGCACAATCGGTTCTAAAAAAGACCAGATCGCGACAGTAGAATCTTTGGGTCTTCACAATGTAGGCGACGTTAAGGTTCAGCCCGACAACGCACAGACCAGAGGCAAGATAAATAAAGTATCTCATCTGGTTAAAATTATCGAAGGCTAACAGATTTTACACGGCGGTTACATTAACCGCTAATTAAGCAAGGAGGTGCGAACAATGAAATTGCATGAATTATCTCCCGCTATGGGCTCTACAAAAGAGTCAAAGCGCATAGGCAGAGGTCATGGCTCCGGCAACGGTAAAACAGCCGGTAAAGGTCACAAGGGTCAGAAGGCTCGTGCCGGTCACGGCATGAGAATCGGTTTTGAAGGTGGTCAGATGCCTCTTCAAAGACGCGTACCTAAGCGTGGCTTTAACAATATTTTTGCCGAAGAGTGGATTGCAATCAACGTAGCAGCCCTCGAAGTATTTGAGGACGGTGCCACCGTTGACGTAGCTGCTTTGGCAGAAAAGAACATTATCAAAAAGACAGATAAACCCGTAAAGGTTCTCGGTAACGGCAAGTTAAGCAAGAAGCTTACGGTTAACCTCAACGCTTTCTCTGCTTCCGCTGCAGAAAAGATTAACGCCGCAGGCGGAAAGGCCGAGGTGATCTGAGAATGTTGGAAACATTAAAGAATGCTTGGAAGGTAAAAGAGATTCGTAACAAAATTTTATTTACCATTCTGATAATTGCAATTTTCCGCATTGGCTCAGTTATTCCGGTGCCGTATATCAATCCTGATATGATATCGGCAGCTACAAGCGATAACAGCTTTTTCAGTTATCTGTCTATTCTTACGGGCGGCGGCTTGGAATACGGCGCAATCTTCGCTATGTCGATTACCCCGTATATCAACGCTTCCATTATTATTCAACTGCTCTGTGTAGCTATTCCCTATCTTGAGCGCCTTTCAAAAGAGGGTGAAGAAGGTCAGAAGAAGCTTGCTACCATAACACGCTATACCACCGTTGTGTTGGCACTTATTCAGGGTATAGCATACTTCTTCTATCTGAAGGCTTCAAGCTGTTTAAATGTAAGAGGTACGGGTGCCGTTGTATTTGCGGCGTTTGTTATTGTGCTTACCTTTACGGCAGGTTCGGCCGTAGTAATGTGGCTCGGTGAGCAGATTGATGTTAAGGGTATAGGTAACGGTATCTCGATTCTGCTTTTTGCAGGTATCATTTCACGCGGTCCGCAGGCTTTTGCCGCTTTGTGGAGCTACTGGACTGAATTTAAACAGTACTTTGCTGTAATCGGTATCGTTATAGCGTTCTTGCTTGTAATTGCATTCATAGTTTGGATGACCAATGCAGAGCGCCGTATACCTGTGCAGTACGCAAAGCGCGTTGTCGGCAACAAGATGTACGGCGGTCAGAACACCCATATTCCGATTAAGGTTAATATGTCAGGCGTTATGCCCGTAATTTTCGCTTCATCTATTTTGATGCTGCCAACAATGATTTTAAGCTTTATGAAGGATACAACCACTTCATTTGCCAAAGCATTGTCGCTTTTCAGCACTCGCGGTGTTTTCTATGCGGTTATTTATTTCTTAATGATTATCGCTTTTGCATATTTCTATGCAACAATTCAGTTTAATCCCGTAGAAATGGCAAATAACCTTCGCAAGAACGGCGGCGCAATCCCCGGTATTCGTCCGGGCAAGCCCACTTCTGATTTTATTTCAAAGATATTGTCAAGAATAACCCTGATGGGCGCGCTTTTCTTAAGCGTTATAGCAATACTTCCCATAATCATAGGAAATGTCGGAAAAATCAACATTTCACTCGGCGGTACTTCGGTGCTCATTATGGTTGGTGTTGCACTTGACACTGTTCAAAATCTTGAATCTCAAATGATGATGCGTCATTACAAGGGATTTTTAGATTAAGGAGTATTGTATGAGACTGATTCTTTTAGGTGCTCCGGGTGCCGGAAAAGGTACTCAGGCAGAAATAATCTCTGAAAAATATAATATTCCTACCATTTCGACCGGCAACATAATCCGTGCTGCGCTTAAAAACGGTACCGAAATGGGACTTAAGGCTAAGGCTTATATCGACAGCGGCAGGCTTGTTCCCGATGATGTTGTAATAGGCATCATTAAGGAGCGCCTTGCCGAAAGCGACTGCAACGAAGGCTTTATTCTTGATGGCTTTCCGCGCACAATTCCGCAGGCCGAAGCGCTTGACAACATGGGCATTTCTATTGATGCGGCGCTCTCAATTGAGGTTGACGACCGTGAAATAGTAAAGCGTATGTCGGGCAGACGCGTTTGCGAAAAGTGCGGAGCAAGCTATCATACAGAATTTAAAAAGCCTCAGACCGACGGCGTTTGCGACGCTTGCGGCGGCAAGCTTGTTATCCGTAAAGATGACGAGCCCGATACTGTTCTTGACAGACTCGATATCTATCATAAACAAACCGAGCCGCTCAAAAGCTTTTATTCAAACATAGGTAAGCTGCATACGGTTGAGGGTCAGGCAGAGGTAGAAGATACCACCGCGTTAGTTCTGAAAACCCTCGCGGAGATATAAGTATGATAGTTCTTAAAACCGGCCGAGAATTAAAAATCATGCGCGAAGCATGCAGAATATCGGCCGAAGCATTAAAATTAGCTGGCAATGCGGTACAACCCGGCGTCACAACCGCCGAGATTGACAGAATAGCCGAAAAGTACATTTTAAGTCAGGGTGCTGTGCCCAACTTTAAAAACTATAACGGCTATCCTGCAACCGCATGTATATCAATCAACAACGAGGTAATTCACGGCATACCGTCTGTAAAACGCGTAATCAAAGCGGGTGACATAGTGTCTATTGATCTGGGCGCCAAGTTTGACGGATACCACGGGGACAATGCCGCCACTTTTGCCTGCGGAGATATTTCCGACGAGGCAAAGCGGCTGATAGACACCACGCGCGAAAGCCTTTATAAAGGCATAGCTGCGGCGGTGTCGGGCGGCAGGTTAGGTGATATCGGGTACGCAATACAGCAGTATGTTGAGTCGAGGGGTTATTCGGTAGTCCGCGATTTTGTGGGCCACGGTGTGGGCACAAACCTGCACGAAGCCCCCGAAGTACCCAATTTCGGCACTCGCGGGCGAGGTATTCGCCTGATGCCGGGCATGACACTTGCCATAGAACCCATGATAAATGCGGGTCGCAGTGATGTAAAGGTTATGCCTGACGGCTGGACTGTGCTTACAAAAGACGGTTCTTTGTCCGCCCATTTTGAGCATACTGTGGCAATCACACCTGACGGCCCTCAGATAATGACAAAACCCTGAGGTGCTTTATGATAGGCGAAATAGTATTTTCAAAAGCGGGCCGCGACAGAAACAAAGCAATGGTAATAACGGCAGTGACCGAAAACTATCTGTTAGTGTGTGACGGAAAAGAGCGGCGGTTGGAGCGCCCCAAGCGTAAAAACCCGAAGCATCTGCAATTTACCGGGCTTAGTCTTGAGCCACACCGGTTTGAAACAAACCGCGCTTTGCGCAAAGCGCTTAAAGCGTACAGTTACGAGGAGGAAAAGTTATGTCAAAATCAGATATGATTGAACTTGAAGGCACCGTTGTTGAAGCAATGCCAAACGCAATGTTCAAGGTAGAAATCCAAGGCGGACATCAAATCTTAGCCCATATCTCAGGCAAGCTTCGTATGAACTTTATACGCATACTTCCCGGAGATAAGGTTACGGTTGAAATGTCGCCGTACGACCTGTCTAGAGGGCGCATTACATGGCGTTCCAAATAAGACAGAAAATAGTATGATTAAAAATCATACCCCTAAATTTTAAGGAGGTAAAATCCAAATGAAAGTCAGACCTTCTGTAAAAAAGATTTGCGAAAAATGCAAAATCATCAAGCGCAAGGGTAAAATCATGGTAATCTGTGAAAACCCGAAGCACAAGCAGCGTCAGGGTTAATTCCCCGACTGTCGCAATTAGAAATATGGAGGTGCTTTGATAAATGGCACGTATTGCTGGTGTTGACCTTCCTAATAATAAGCGAGTTGAAATAGGACTCACTTACATTTACGGTATAGGTCTTACAACATCTAAAAAGATCCTTGCAGACACAGGCATCGACCCCGATGTACGCGTTAAGGATTTGACAGAAGAAGATATTTCCAAACTGCGTGAGTATATCGACCATAACCTTCAGGTAGAAGGTGACCGTCGCCGTACCGTTGCATTGGACATTAAAAGACTTATTGAAATCGGTAGTTATCGCGGTCTCCGTCACCGCAAAGGTTTACCCGTAAGAGGTCAGCGTTCAAAAACAAACGCCCGTACTCGTAAGGGTCCGAAGAGAACCGTAGCAAACAAGAAGAAATAAGTAGGAGGTAAACTTTAATGGCTACTGCTAAAAAAGCAACGACCCGCCGTCGTCGCGAAAAGAAGAACATTGAGCGTGGCGCAGCCCATATCCAGTCAACCTTCAACAATACAATAGTTACCATTACCGATACACAGGGTAATGCTCTTTCATGGGCGTCAGCCGGTGAGCTCGGTTTCCGTGGCTCTAAAAAGTCTACACCTTTCGCAGCACAAAGCGCTGCCGAAATGGCTGCAAAGGCTGCTATGGAGCACGGTCTTAAAACTGTTGAAGTTTATGTTAAAGGGCCGGGAGCCGGCCGTGAAGCCGCTATCCGCGCATTGCAGTCGGTAGGTCTTGAGGTTTCAATGATTAAAGATGTAACCCCGATTCCCCACAACGGCTGCCGTCCTCCCAAGAGAAGACGCGTATAATAAAAAACCTAATGCAACTTATGTTGCGTAATAATTTGGAGGTGTAACAGATGGCAAGATATACCGGTGCAGTTTGCAGACTTTGCCGCCGCGAGGGTCAAAAGTTGTTCCTTAAGGGCGAGCGCTGCTATTCTGAAAAATGTTCGGTAGGTATCCGCGGTTATGCGCCCGGACAGCACGGACAGGGTAGAAAGAAGTCATCAGAATATGGTTTGCAGCTTCGTGCTAAGCAGACCGCAAGACGTTTTTACGGCGTTCAGGAAGGTCAGTTCCGTCATTATTTTGACGTTGCCGAGAGAAAACCCGGTGTTACCGGTGACAACCTTTTAAAAATTCTTGAAAGCCGCCTTGACAATGTAGTTTACAGAGTAGGCCTTGCTTCTTCAAGAGCAGAAGCACGCCAGCTTGTAGGTCACGGTCATTTCGAAGTAAACGGTAAGCGCGTTGATATCGCTTCATATCTTCTTAAAGCAGGTGATGAAATCGCTGTTTGCGAGAAGTCAAAATCAAGCGATAAAATCAAGGCTGTAGTTGAAGCAAACGGCGCAAGACCTGTTCCCGAGTGGATCAGCGTTGACCGCGAAAAGCTTACTGCAAAAATCGTTGCTCTTCCCACACGCGAGCAGATTGAGGCTCCTGTTGATGAGCAGCTTATCGTTGAATTCTATTCAAGGTAATAACGTCATTATACTGTATTTTGTCCACCGCATCGGGACATTATATTACAAAATTTACGTTGCGGAGAAACGGAGCTTTTAAATGATAGAGATTGAAAAGCCCAGAATTGAAACTCTTGAAATTTCAGCAGACGGAAAGTACGGTAAATTCGTAATGGAACCGCTTGAGCGCGGTTATGCAATTACACTCGGCAACAGCTTAAGACGTGTTCTTCTGTCGACCTTGCCGGGCTCTGCAATTACCAATGTTAAAATCGACGGTGTCGTTCACGAATTTTCAACCATACCCGGGGTAAAAGAAGATGTTACCGAGATAGTTCTTAACCTTAAAGGACTTATCACCAAGCTTCATACCGATTCTCCAAAAAAGATTTACATTGAAGCTGAGGGTCCGTGTGTGCTTACCGCCGCATCGATAAAGGCTGATTTTGAGGTAGAAATTCTTAATCCCGATATGTATATCGCTACTCTCGACGAGGGCGCCAAGCTTAATATGGAAATGACCCTTGACAGAGGCAGAGGCTATGTATCGGCAGAGCAGAATAAGCCGGCTCAGAATATAATCGGTGTTATTCCGATTGATTCTATCTACACTCCGGTTTTGAAGGCAAACTTTAATGTCGACAACACCCGTGTAGGTAATGTTGTTGACAAAAACAAGCTTACTCTTGAGGTTTGGACCGACGGTTCAATCAAAGCTGACGAAGCGGTTTCTATGGCTGCTAAAATTCTTATCGAACACTTTGAACTGTTCCTTAACCTTGCAGAGGGCGTAAGCGATACCGAAAGCATTATGGCAGAAACCAAAGACAACACAAAAGAGAAGGTTCTCGACCTTACTATCGATGAGCTTGATCTTTCTGTTCGCAGCTTTAACTGCCTTAAGCGTGCAGGTATCAATACCGTTGAAGACCTTATTAACAAGTCTGAAATGGATATGATGAAGGTTAGAAACTTGGGACGCAAGTCTTTGGAAGAGGTTATTGCAAAATTGGCTTCTTTCGGCTTTGCCCTCAAGAAAGACGACGAATAAAAGGAGTGAATATCAATGCCGGGTACTCGTAAACTTGGAAGAACCAGCGATCACAGAACCGCTATGCTTCGCGCAATGGTTACCTATCTTTTTGAAAACGGAAAGATTGAGACAACCGTTACTCGTGCAAAAGAGGTTAGATCGATGGCAGAGAAGTATATTACACTCGCTAAGACAAACACACTTCACAGCAAACGTCAGGCAATGGCATTCATTACTAAGGAAGATGTAGTTGCAAAGCTTTACAACGAAATCGCACCTAAGTATGCAGATGTAAACGGCGGTTACTGCCGTATTACAAAAACAGGCCCCCGCCGCGGCGATGCTGCTGAAATGGCAATTATCGAGTTAATCTGATTCTCTTAATATTTTAGTAGTCACATTTTCGCAAAACACGCGGTGATGTTCTTAGCCGCAAAAATGCCGAAAAGCCTGTCGCATTCCGCGCTTGCCGATTCGGGATGATGTGGGTACTAAAAACCTATAATGTATAAAACCGTCTTTCGTTTGAAGGACGGTTTTTATGCATATAATTAAATAAGAACCGTTGTTTTGGTTGTGCTTTTAAAATTCAGTCATACAGTATGTTGTGTTTATACAAATGCATATAAAATATTATCGCCTGCTACAGAATCGGTGTTTTATGTAATAAAATCGTCTGTAAAAGATTCTGTAAATATAATATTAGCTATTGAATTAATTCTCATGGCAGCATATCTAGTTGTTTCGGCAGCAGCAGTTTATATACCTTATGACAATATTATCAGTAATATTAAAAAGCACAAAAAGCGTAAGGGAGGGAAAAGAAAAAATGGATAATGAAAAAAATATTAGCGTTACCCTTAAACAGCAGGAAGATTCTTCTGATGAAGTAATTTTATCTCTGGGTACTATATCCAAACAGATAAAAAAATACTTATTTATATGGATAGTTATATCAGTGTTTATAGGAGCTGTTATAACAGGCGGAGTGCTGGCATTTAAAAGAAATACAAGTACAAGTAAGATTACCGCATTAGTAGGTTTTAATTATTCCGGTATAGAATCAGGTCTGGCTCCTGATGGGAATGAGTTTGATGTAAATAAAATAAAGTCTCCTAATATAATTGAGTCTGCATTGACAAATATAGACGAA